>DATKIB010000080.1:0-21482 GCA_035509915.1 Acidimicrobiales bacterium
GAGCTACATAGAGGGATACCCGACCGGCTCTCCCCCCTCTTCTTCCACCCCTACGGTCAACCAGAACTTCGGTCCCGGAGAGACCCTCTCCACGAAGGCTGTCATAGGGGTGGGCCAAGGCGGCAGCATCACCTTCTCCAATGCCAAGGGCGACACCGACATCGTGGTGGACATAGACGGCTACTTCGGCTCCCCGGGGTCCTCTGGGGCGCTGTTCGTGCCGCTCGCAGCCCCGGTGCGCCTCACAGACACCCGGCCTGCCGGGGTCGGAGGCGGATCGAGCGCCACCTCGACGGTCGGTGGTGCCAACGGCGTGCCGTCCTCGGCGGTGGCGGGCGTGCTCGACGTCGTGGACATCGCTAGCGGCCCGAACTTCCTCACCGTCTACCCCGACGGCCAGAGCGTGCCCCTCGCCGCCGACGTCAACTACGTGCCGGGCGACACCTTCAACGTGGTGGCGGACGCGGCCTATGGCAGGCTCGGATCCGACGGGGCGGTGGGCGTCTACAACGGGCCCTCCGGTGGCCCTGTCGCCAACGTCGTCGTGGACGAGTTCGGCTACTTCACCGGCTGATTCGCGCGCAGCTCTTCGGCCATGTCCCGCCAGCCCGAAGCGGCATCCGGGTGGAGCGGCGACCATCCAGTCGCCTCCTTGAACCGGCGGTTGGAGACGCGCTGGGAACGCAGATAGAGGCGCGAGCTCTCGTTCAAGCGCATCAGGGCCGTCCCGGTGAACAGGGGCGGCTTAGCTCCCACGACTTCGGCCACGTTGCGGTTGAACTCCCTCCGCGTGAGCGGGACGTCGTCGTTGACGTTCCACGTCCCCGCGGGCGCTTCGAGGGCGGCGACCACCGCGCGAGCGGCGTCGTCTGCAGAGATGGCCGCCGTGTATGCGCTTGCAGGACCCGGGAGGGCCGGGAGCCTGTTGCGGGCCATCCTGCACATGTACATGACGTGATGGGAGTCGGGCGCGTAGAACTGCCCGAACCTCAGTACGATCCCGCAGCGGCCTGTCTCAGTGAAGCGCTGCGCCTGCGCTTCGGCGTCGATGCTCGGACGTCCGAGGCGCGGCGGGTCGAGCGGCACGTCCTCGTCGATCCACTGGTCCCCACAGTCGCGGTAGATGAAGGCGATCGACTCCTGGACGAAGCGCCCTGCACCTGCGGACAGGGCAGCGTCCACCAGGTTGCGAGACGCTTCCGAGCGAATGCGCCGGTTTTCCTCCCAGGCGCGCGACGACCACGCACGCGACACAGGAGGGATCTTCGTGGCGACGTTGACCACGACGTCGTGACCCTTCACGGATGCCTCGAGCGCAGGACGCTCGAACAGGTCGACCTCCAAGGGTGCGGCCCCGAGCCGGCGCACGATGTCCGACTTCTCCTGGGACCGTGCCATCCCCGTCACGTCGTGGCCGGCCCCCACGAGCAGGGGAAGGACGCGGCGACCGAGGACGCCGGTCGCGCCTGCGACGAACACCCTCATCCCGGGGACTCCTGCGGCGGCCACACCCTGCGGCTCTCGTCCATGGGGCTCATGAGGCCGACGTCGTTGCCGTCGGGGTCCGAGACGATCGCGTAACGCGCTCCCCAGAATGCGTCGAAAGGTCGCTGGCGCCCCGTGTAACCCGCGTCGGTCATCTTCTCGTAGCGTTCGTCCACCGCTTCCCGGGTGGGTAGCGAGAAGCCGACGACCACGTTGACGGGCGCCGGGTCGGACCGCATCGCCGCGTGCCACAGCCGCGTGGACGAAGCCGTGTCGATCTCGAGGCTGAACCCGCTCGGCATCCTTACCTGCGCATGCCCGCCCACCACGTCGTCGGCCTCGGGCACCGCGACCCCGAGCAGGCGATAGAAGGTGAGGCTCTCCTCCATGTCCTGCACGACCAGGTTGAGCATGTGCAGGTCTGGGTCACCTTCGCCCACGTCCGCCAGTCTCCCAGACCGCTCGTCCCGGGCAAAACCACCACCGGCTCAGTCGAAGGCCAAGGCCTCCTCCCAGCGCTTCATCGTGTCGGGGCGCAGGATCCGCAGCGACTCGAACTCGTCGAGGAGCTTCTTCAGCTGTTTGAGCATCGCCCGCCTCGCCGGGGAGACACCGCGGGCTTCGGTGAACTCCTCCTCCGTAAGGTACGGCTCGAGCTGGGGCGTGTAGCGCACGGGGAGGAACGCCTTTCGGTCGATGAGGGCCTGGGCACCGAACTCGGCGAGGGTCTGGACCTCGTGTACCTGCTCGTCGTCGAGACCGGGCATTCCCTCGTGGAGCCACCGCCGTGCGTACGCGATGTGGCGCGCCTCCTCACCGGTATGGGCGCGGCCGATCGCGACCAGGATCGGGTGGAGAGGGCGCCCGTCGGCCCCGCGAGCCGCCTCGGCGTCGTTTCTCATCGCCTGGTTGAAATCGTCGCCCACGAACTCGAACAGCAGCACGTTCACCCAGAACGCCTCGGGTAGCCGGACCGCAAGACCCTCCGTGAAATCCGCTACCGCCTTGCCCCAGCCAGTCTCCCCCGCGCCGACCGTCTCGATGTCGTCGTTGACTCGGACCCACTGGTTGAACATCGCCATGTGCTGGCACTCTTCGGCGACCTCGTGCAAGAGGAATCGGTAGCTCGGGTCGTACGGGTCGATGTTCCAGAGCATTGCGAGGATCCCCTGGTTGAGCAGGTGTTCGCCGTGAGCGACGTTGCGCATCAGCTGGGTGATCTCCCACCGCTCGAGAAAGCTGCGGTCGTCTGGGCCGAGCCCGTCGAGGACCTGGCTCTCGCTGAACACCGAATGTCCGGCGGGCATGTAGGACCACTCGGCGGTGAGAGGGATCGACCAGTCGATCACGTCGTCGTCGAAGGGGTACCACCTTCGACGAGCGCTGGCCGTGTTGAGCCGCTCGGAGACGGGACCTGGGACATCGACCACGACCATGCTGCCTCCTCGAAAACGAGATCCTAGAACGCGATCTCGGCCGTCCAGCGCTCTGCGACCTGGCTGTCGCCGAACACCTCGAGCTCGGCCGAAGGCACCCTGTTGAGGCACCACAGGTAGAGCGAGGACGCCGGTGCGCGCAGGGCCACGTCTCCCTTCCCGTGCGCGCGTTCGGCCGACAACGCTCCGTCGGGGCCGAGGCGAAACATCCACTCCCCCTCGCCGTCCGTACGGTGCAGGTGCAGGGTCTGGCCCGTCCAGCCGCCCGGGTGCTGTTCGAGACGCCGCGGAAGCATGACCGAGGCGAACTCGTCGATGCCGTCGCTGGCCAGCTCGCCCGCTATTGGCTCGGAAATCCCGGCGGCGTTCCGGGCGTCCCAGGTGTGCACGGCCGTCTCCAGCGCCTGGCGCCGGAACCAGAAGAGGCGCGATCTAGGCAAGCCGAAGGTCCAGCAGTCCGAGCCTGGATCGGCACCTTCGAGGGCGTCGACCACCGAACGGGCCTGCTGCTCGGCCCACCCAACGAGCTCCTCGTCCCCACCCTCGGGCGCTGTCGGAAGGTCGCCCCTGGACCCGGTGCGGACGATGGCGGCAGCCCAGCCCCATACCTGGCCCATGTGGGCCACGAGGTCGGCCACGGTCCATTTCGGGCAGGAGGGCACGGGGGCATCGAGCCGGCCCCGAACCGACGCGATCATTGCTTCGGACCGGTCTCTCAGCGCGTCGACGTACTCGGGAGGCTGCATCGAACCGAAGGCTACCTCCGTGCGCCTCGACGGCCGGGCGCTCGGCCTCTACACCTCGCGAGCCATTGTTCGGGTCCGGGCGCACTTGCTCGGAGCCTCAGTTTCATGCGTTTCGGACGTCAGGCGTACGTGCGCACCAGCGCCAGGATCTCCTCGACGTCCGGCCCGACTCCGGAAAGGGAGGTATCCGACGGTCTCGCCCGTCGAGCGGCCACGGCGCACAGGTCGAATGCCGGACCCGTGATCGTGGTCGCCGCAGGGACGTCGGGCAGGTACTCCCACGCCTCCCCTTGCGGCGAGGTCAAGAGAAACGCCGCGGGCCCGTGCATGCTCCTCCCCGCCGACTCGAATGCGTAGGTCAGGGTCCTCCACGCTAGGCGCGCGACGAGCCGGAGACGATCGGAGGGGACGAGCTCGGTGCCTAGGGCGTCGGCCACATCCCAGGCATGGATCCAAGTCTCGGCCATACGGGTGGTCGCCAACGTCCTAGCGGAGAGCTGTCCCGCCACCCACGGGACGCGCTCGGAAAGGTCGGTCGCCTCGAGCACCTCCACTAGTCGCATCGAGGCACACCCCCAGCGCTCCCGCAGCTCGGCGGGCGGGACTCCGCGCTCTCGTTCGACCATGTACGCCGCTGCTCGGTCGACCGAAATCTCTCCACGCGAGCTGCCCCTCGCGGCCGTCACGAGATATTCGTCGAAGCGCCCCGTGATGCTCGCTATCGCCATTTCGTCGCTCTGGGAGAGGTGCAGCACGACGTCGGCGACGTCCCATCCTTCGCAGCGAGTGGGTGCGTGCCACTGCTCTTCACGAAGGCCGGAGAGGAGGTGGGCCAGCTCCGCCTGCTGCTCCTCGAGCGCCTCTAGGACCGGGTCCATCGGGGCCCGATCAGTTCAATCGCTCGGAGCTGGTCCGCCGGCGGTAGCTGCTGCTTCCGCGGTGGCGCTGCGAGCCTCGTCGGAGACGGGACGGGAGATGTAGAAGCGGTTGCCGTCCACGTCGCGCACCAAGAAGAAGCCATAGTGGGCAGATGCGGCCACCTCGCCGCACGGGACCCCCCGGCTCACCAGCTCGGCGCGAACCTCCGTGAGGTCGCGGTCCACCATGACGTTCAACGTCGTGCTCTCCGAGCCGGGTCCGAGCGCTTCGAGCGCGGCCTCCACGGGTTCGAGGACCACGATGGCACCACCGATCGAGTAGGCGGCGAACCGGTGCTGGTCCGTCCCCAGCGACATCGGGTGCAACCCGAGCTTGTCGGAGTACCACGAGACGGCGACCTCGAGGTCGGAGACGTAGAGCGATATGGCCACCAAGCCGATGTTTCCCAGCGGGCTCTCGACGCTCGTCACAGATCTTCGCCTCTACTTCTTCGACCTAGACGCCCACGGGGAGGACTCCCCGTTCGAAGGCCGACCCTACTTGGCGGACACCACTCGTGCCTTGCCACGTCCGATGGCTGCCTCGGGTGGTTCGCGCAGCACCGTCGCGACCACGTTGGCGATGCCCTGCATGAAGTGTGTGGTGGACTGGTCGAACCTGTCGGGCTCCTTGCTCGCCGACACGAGAACCCCCCTCACGCCCGACGGCCCGAACACCGGCGCGGCGATCGCGGAGAGGGTCTCGAGCTGCGCCTGGCCCGGCCCTAGGTCGAAGCGGTGGTCCTGCCTGGCGTCGTCGACGACCACGACCCTCCCGGCAAGAGCGGCATAACCCGCGAGGGAGCGACTCCCCGATGGGACGGCTGCCGGATAGTCGACATCGGGCGATGACACCCTCATGCGCAGCTCCCCACCTCGAGCGGGCACCTCGAACAGGGCGCTGTGCTCGCTGCGCAGTGCCCGCCTGGTCGCCTCGACGGCTTCGCGCAGGAGCAGGTCCTGGTCATCACGGCCAGCACGAAGGGCCTGGGTACCGAGCATCGCGACGGTCTCGGCCCACTGGTCCCGGGCACGAGCGCGTTCGACCATCTGATTCCTTTCGCCGTTGTCGCTCAACACTGCGATGAGAGCGTTCGGCTGTCCGTGCTCGTCGAGAACGGGCGTACCGGTGACGTGCGCCACGAAGCGCGACCCGTCTCGGCGGGTGAGCTCGAGATCTCGTGACTGACGCCTTCCCGCCAGAAGGCGCCTATGGACCTGTCTCGAATCGGCCGCGGCGCGCTGCGCGGGCAGGAGCTCGAGCCCGCTCTGCCCGATCATCTCCGCTGCCCTCCAGCCGAAAAGGCGCTCCGCCGCCGGGTTGGCGTAAAGGATGATGCCGTCGGGCCTTGATGCTAGGACCGCCTCCCCGATCGAGTCCAGGAGAGCGTTGCGGAACCGAGCCTCGGCCTCCGAGGCACGCCTCTCGGTGACGTCGGTGATCACCGACACTGCGCCGTCGTATTCCCCGGAGGGGTGAAACAAAGGCGCGGCGCTCACCTCGGCGACGAACGTGGAGAGGTCGGCGCGCCGGAGCACGGCGTCGAACCGTAGGCGGTGCCCCTCGCGCACGAGCCGAGCCCGCTCTTCGACGACCGGCAAATACTCCGGATCGACGAAGTCCTGGATGGGTCTGGCGAGCAGGTCGTCGATGGAGCAGCGCATCATCTCGGCCATCCGCCGATTGACGTAGCGGGTGCGCTCGTACTTGACGACACATATGCCCTGGTCGACCGCTTGCACCAGTTGACGCAGCAGGAACGCTTCATCTTCTCCGGCCGCGGCGGCCGCGGGCCCCGCGTTGGCCACCCGTCCGATCGCCGCAGATAGGGTCAGACCTTCGGTCACCAGGCGGCAGATCGTTCCGACCCGCTCGACGTCGGCCTCGTCGTAGAGCCGCTGGCCGCTCGCAGAGCGCGTCGGCTCGAGCACACCGAAGCGGCTCTCCCAGGCCCGCAGCGTGCTCACGCCCACTCCCGTGCGCCGTGCCAGCTCGCCCACCCTCATCTTCACAATGCATAGATTACAATAGCTCTACACGTTGTAAAGGGATTACTTCAGGTTCTGTGCACAAAAAGCTTTTGCAATCTGTTACAGTTTGCTCTCCGGACCCCTCCTTGGTCAGTGGGGTTTGGGTGGGGGGGTCGCTCTCCAGGTGCCGCCGTCCAGGCCCTGGGGGCGGCTCCTCCGCCATATTCGAGCCTCTGGTCTCAGACCGCGGTACCTCTGCCCGGGGGAGTGATCGGAGCGACGTGCAGAGCCGCGTCCTACTCACAGTCCGAGATCGCGTCCGCTGTTGCAGTGGCCGGTTCGTGAAGCGGGCACTGCCCACCTCAGGCAAGGTGCCCCGATTACCCCGGCAAGCTCAGGAGTTCACGGACCTTGCTCAACAGGTCTGCGGAGGTGAAGGGCTTCTCTACGACGGTGATCCCTGGTTCGAGCACACCGCGCGTGGCGATCGCATCGGCGTTGTAGCCGGACATGAAGAGCACCGGCACTCCGGGGCGCAAATGATCCACCTGCGCCGCGAGATCACGACCCGTCATCCCCCCTGGCATGACGACATCCGTCAGCAGCAGGTCTATCCGTAACCCGTTCAACTTGGCGAGAGCATCGACGCCGTCGTTCGCCTCGATCACGCCGAATCCGGCCCGCTCGAGTATGCGCCGACAGGCGCTTCGCACTCCTGCCTCGTCCTCGACGACCAGGATCATGCCTCGTGCTTCACCTGGAGCCTCACTCGGAGCCTGCTCGGTGGGCGCTTGGAGCTCCTCGTCGGTGGACGGGAGGTAGATCTTGAAGGTGGTTCCCACGTCGATCTCGCTGTAGACCGTCACGTACCCGCCATAGCGGCTCACGATTGCGTAGACGGTCGAAAGTCCGAGCCCGGTTCCTGATCCGGGGTCCTTGGTGGTGAAGTACGGCTCGAATACCCGGCTCACGGTCTCGGGTGACATGCCGCACCCGGTGTCGGTGACATTGATCCGCACGTAGCTTCCCGGCTGCAGCTCGGCATGCACGCTCGCCGCGTCCTCGTCGATCAGCTCGGCGCTCGTCTCGACGGTGATGGTCCCGCCAGCTTCGATGGCCTGGCGGGCGTTCACGACGAGGTTCATCAGCACTTGCTGGAGCTCCCCCGGGTCGCACACGACCCTGGGCAGATCGGGAGCGAGCACCGAGTGGAGCGCCACGTCCTCGCCGACAGTGCGACGAAGGAGGCTCACGACGTCGGAGATGGCGGCGTTTACGTCGAGCACGGAGGGTTTCACCAGGTCCCGGCGGGAAAACACCAGCAGCTGGCGAGTGAGCTCCGCTGCGCGCCCCGCGGCGCTCCGCACCTCGGTCAGGTCCGCCTGTACGGGATGGTCCTCGGGGAGCTCCTCGGCCATGAACTCGATGTGGCTCGAAATGACCATGAGCAGGTTGTTGAAGTCGTGCGCCACGCCGCCTGCGAGCTGGCCGACGGCCTCCAGCCGCTGGGACTGGCGCAGCTCGCCCTCCAGACGGACCCGGACGCGCTCGGCCTCGGCTTGCTCGGCCATGGCGTGGTCCAGCGCGGCGTTCTTCTGCTCGAGATCGCCCACCAGGCGGAGGGCGGAGTCCCTGCGGCGCGCGGTCCATTCGACCACGAAGGCCACGAGGATCCCCGCGAGCAGCGCCACGACGGCGAGGAGCCACGGAAGAAGGTTCGGTAGGGTCCCGAGGGTCGAGCCACTCGAGCTCACCACGAAGAGAAGGTCCCCGGCTCCCGCTCGCGGGGCGCTCGTAGCGTCCAGGGCGTTCAAGTCAACCAGCTGCCTGACCGTCTGGCCGGAGAGAGGAAGGGTTTTCGTGCTGGCGAACAAGACGGGGGACGATTCTGTTCGGCCTAAGTAGAGCGCCTCCTGGAGCCCAGGGAAGCCGCTTGCGATCGTGGTCCCCTCGGGCAGCGGGACCTCTGCGTAGATGGAGTACCCGGCGGGGATCGCAGGGGCTCCAACCGAGAGCGCCAGCCGGCGCCCGGCACCGTGACCCAAGAAAGTGATCACCTCGATCCCGCGACTGGACTCGACCTTTGCCAGCACATCGTCCGATGCTCCGCTCAGGGCGCCGAGGGGCGAACCCGGGTTGCCGCGCACAGCGATGAGCGCGGATCCTCCCGATGCGGGGGTGTGAACGACGGTCAACGTCGTGAAGATGCTCAGCGACGGGATCTCTGTCACCAGCTTGTCGAGCGCACCCGGGCTCGCATCGGTGGCGCCGGCGACCGATCCCACAGACGACAAATCGGACTCGATCTCCGCCAAGAGCGAGGTCACCGAGGTTCTCGCGTCGCTCGCCTGGAACGAGAGGAGCCGGCGGGCGTCGCGCTGATTCAGATCACGACTGAAGGCGAACAGCCCGACTGCGACGGCCACCGCCAGTACCAGGACGGCCAATGCCAGTCGGCTGAATCCCATCCTGTGGTTCATTCGTGCAAGCTGCCGTCACGGGGCTCACCGTCGGGAGGAACTGCCGACGGTGCGGGGCTGGTGCTCACCATCAGGTACTCCTGCGCAAAATCGACTCCGAGCGCTTTCACCGCCTCCAACGGGCTGGGCCGCCCGAGGAGATATCCCTGCGCGTAGTCGATTCCGAGTCCGGCGACGCACTCGAGCTCGCCGGTCGTCTCGATCCCTTCTGCCACGACCTTCGCCCCGCTCGCACGAGCGAACGAGGTGATGCCTTCGGCGAGGGCGAGCTTGTCTCGGTCCTCGTCGATGCCCGATATGAGGCTTATGTCCAGTTTGATGAAGTCGGGCTTCACGTGGAGGACGTGGTGGAGACTCGCGTAGCCAGCACCGGCATCGTCCACGGCCACCCGCATGCCGCTTTCGCGAAGCGGCTCGAGCGAGCTGGTCAGAAAGCCGTAGTCCTCCACCACCGCGTGCTCGGTCAGCTCGACGACGAGCGACGCTGCACGGTTCTCGGAAGCCAATAGCTCCGAGAGCCGGGAGGTCGTTGCGGCTCGAGGGGAAACGTTGACCGCCACGAACACGTCTGGAGGAAGGGGCCGAGCCGAGTCGAGCGCCTCGTGCACGGCCGCGAGCTCCAGCTCCTCACCGAGCCCGAGGCTCCATGCCTCTTCGAACCAGAGGTCCGGGGTGCGGTAGGGCTCAGAGGAGAACCTTGCCAGCGCTTCCACGCCGGCCATCTTGCCGGTGTGCAGGTCGAGGACGGGCTGAAAGACCATCTCGAAGCCCCGATCCGCGATGACCCGTTCGATGCGCCTCATTCCGAGCCGCTGCGTCTCCTCATGCTCACGCTGGCGCGCTAGGTGGCCACCGAGCTCGCCGATGACATCGGCGGCCACCTCGTTCGATATCACCCCTTCGCCACGGCTGGCCGCCAGGATCCCCTGCACCACGTCGACGTTGGCTCCCTTGACCAGGTATCCGACGGCTCCAGCGCTGAGCATCTCCAAGACGCCATCGCGATCCGCATGCCCCGACAGGGCCACGACCTTCGTCTCAGGCGAGCACTTCTGCAGCTCCCGCGCTGCGTGGACACCTCCACCCTTTGGCATTCGCACGTCGACCAGGGCCACATCTGGATGTGTCAGCGAACCGAGCTTCACGGCCTCGTCGGCGTCCGCCGCCATTCCGACCAGCTCAAGCGACGCCTTCCTCGACAACAGCCGGGCGATGGTTCTGCGGATGCTGTCGTCGTCGTCGGCCACCAAGACACGTACGGGGTTGGCGCCGTTGACCTCACTCATCGCAACATAGAGTCAGCGATCGGTAGTTGGACTGCTTCGTTTGCTGGAGCCGCGTCATGGCGTGCTCACTGGGCCCCTGTTCGACAGGTGCCGACCCTGGGCGGTCTGGCCGTTGCACCTGCGCCGCGATTCGAAATGTCCGGCCTGGTCGCTTAGCCAGCACAAAGGGTCACAGAGCATTTGGGAGGTCTCGGCGCGTGCACGAGCTTGCTTTAGGGCTCAGGTTGCTTTCAAGCTCAGGATGACAAAGTTGTTAGATCCTAGGGACTACCGCCGGTGAACCCGGCGGGCCCCCGCCCGCCCGGACGGCCAGAGGGCGATTGGGTTCCACCACCCGCCGAGCTTGCGGTCCTACTCGGATCCGGTCAGGGCGTCGACTCAGAGGCCGAGTACACGTCGTTCTCTATGGCGTTCAGCTCCGGGACGCTGGCTGCGGGTGTGAAGCAGACGTAACCCGCGATGTCGCTGCAAGGTGGTTGGTTCGGCCAACGAGGTGGGAGCGTGCCCATGAAAGGGAGGAGCAACGACGACTGGTCCTGCGGGCTCATCACGATTGTGTTCACCGAAGGCGCCTGAGTCGGCTCGTACGCGTAAGTGGAGAGCGGGTCGTTGGCGGGCGGCGCGTGGATGTCGATCACCAGGCTGTGGCCGGGGTAGAAGACATGTCCGAGCGGGAAGATCTCCACGGGCAGGTAGTTGGTCTGGTTCGGCAGGCTCAGGTCTTGTGTCAAATAGTCGTGGTAAGGCCGGTACATGAGCGTCCGCCCGTGGAGCGGACTCTTGGGGTCCTGGACCGTGGTGTACTGACTCAATGGCGCGTCCACGGCGCGGAAGGAGTCTCGGAGCAGTCCGCGCTGGAGGTACTCCAATTGCCCCGTGGCGTTGTCCAGGTCCAGGACGTCAACAAACACGTCGGTGTCGGGTGCAGTCGAGCTCAGGTACAAGTTGAGCAGGATCGGCCCCGAGATCGCTGCGGTGGAGGAGAAAGGCGCGGTGGCAAAACGCGCTTCGTTGGGCCCGTCTGTGAAGGTGACCTGACCCACGTTGCTTCCAGGAGGCGGCACGGGCAAGTCGTTACCCAAGGTCCCAGACGTGTGCTCGTCGGTGGTCGTCGAGACGTAGCTCGCGGTTCCTGCGTCGTACTGGCTGGAGGGCGAGCTGTCGAGGCTGCCGTCTGGGTGGAGGTAGTAGTACTGCCAGTCGGTCTCCGGTGCTGGCCAGTTCGACGTCAGGTAAGGCGTGTTGCGCTTCTGGCTGCCTGCCGAGGTACCAAGGCTGTCGAAGTACATGAGCACTTCGGCGGCCGGGTTGTCGACGGTTGTGGTCACCGTCTGGCCGCCGCTCACCTCATCGGTGATGTGAGGGCACGGTAATCCGTCGGGCTTGTCGATCACCCAACAGTCGAGCCAAGCCAGCTTGTCGAGCGCGGGGTCGTTCGGGTTGTGCTGGCCGTTGGAGAGCACGAGCCGCTTCGGTATCCCCGCCGGTATGTCCTGCCACAGGATGTAACCCCCGCGCGGGCCGGTCTGCTCGTCTTGGTACTGCTGGTTTATCTGGATCGGCGCCTTGATCCCCCTCACACCAGGGGATAGCGAGTGGCTGATGGCCCAAGAGCTCGACGTGGCCGTCGTTTGCGTGTACACGGGGACGAGCAGCTGCGCCGGGACCGTGTCGGACCCTTCATGCTGCGCCTCGTCCTCGGCACAGGTCGGGTCCGATGGATCCGCATAGTTCTGGTAGTTGCCTTCGAACTGATCGATCGGGCGCAAACCCGCGCCCCACAGGACTGGAAAGCCCTCGTTGAAGACTCCCCCGGGGTAGAGGATCGAACGGTAGAAGTCGTCGACAAGACCCGACACGGCGATCGCGTAAACGTGGGGGCTCTGCTCTGCCACGAGGAAACCGGTGATACCGCTGTAGCTGTGGCCGGTGATGGCCACGCGTCCGTCGGACCAGGGTTGAGCGGCTATCCAGTGGTTGATTATGTACGCACCGTCCTCGGAGCTCTGCTTGGAGAAAAGGTCGAACGTCCCGCCCGAGCATCCCGTACCGCGAATCTGGGCGTACACGTCCACGAACTGGGATCCAGCCGGTTGGTCGAAGAACTCGTTGTCGTTGGGAGTCGGGTAACCCTCGTACCCGTCCATCTCGAAGAGGGTTGGCCAGTTGTGGTTCTTGTCGCCGTAGGCACCAGGGGGATACGACACGGCCAGCGAGATTGTCGTGCCGTCTGCGACTGTGGTGTATTCGTGGGCGATCGTGAAGCCCCGAGTGCTGCCTGCCTCCGTGGCGACGATCTTCGTGGGCGGAGCCGAGGACCGAGCCGCAGTCGGAGCTAGCTGCGTGCTCAGCAGCGGAGCGCATAGAGTCAGGACTGCGCCTCCAACTGCTGACAAGATGCCAAAGCGCCACGCGCGACGCCGTTCCGCCGAAAAGCTCGGTCGCAATCCGCCCTCCTGGTCCGCCACCAGTGCCAAGCCCAGTCGCAGACCTTACGTGAGAACGCTGCGGTCGTTCAACTCAACCGGTTTCGCGCGCTCCAAGGGGCCTCAGGAGGTTGAGTCGTCGATCAGCCCTTGTCCTCTAACGCGCAGCACTTCGGGCGAGGAGCTAGCTGCAGGAAGGCGGGAGGTCTCACCTGCTGGCGTCGGGATATCAGGCAGCGCGACGGGCGGGGCGGCCGCCCTGCTCGGCACCGCGGCCCCTTTGAACCTTGAACGGATGATCGCTTTCGAGGTCAGACCACGCCTCTGTCATTACTCGCTGGAGACCGGACAGAACCTCGTAAAAAAAGCGCCGCTGAAAGTTGATGGCTTGCTGAGCGAGCTCGAAGCTCAGGTCCACGAAGCGAGCCGGCTGGCTTATTGCCATCGGTGCCGCTTCCCGCAGTAGATCGGTGAACGCATGGATCGTCGCGGCCAGAGCTTCCTCGCCGGTCGCCTCACTGCTGCGTAGGGAGTGATAGACGCCATCAAGAGCGTCGGTGGTGTCGTCCCCGGCCCCAGTTGCCTGCCCAGTTGCTTCTGACGTCGTCGGCATGGTCGCAGTCCTTTCTGGAGGCTACGACGTCATCATACGCAGCGCGTCTTTCCAGTTCCTTACCACTGAGAGAACTCTCAGCGAAATTCAATTGAACATAAGGTGACGCCCAGCGTTCGACCCTTCAAAGCAAGCTCAAAACGTCGAACGAGCAACAGTCACATACATTCACTCGTTCGTTACGAGCAGCCGCTCGTCGTGCCGCAGCTCGTGCACACATAGCAGGATCCCGCCCGCTGCATGACCATGCCGCACTGGTAGCAAAGCGGTGCGTCGCGCTGCTCGGGGCGAACGAAGGTCGCCGGTGCAGGCGGCTCCACAGCCGGTCCGGCCTTAGCAGAAGGCGGGACCGGGCTCGTGCCGGCATCCTCCACCATCCCCTCCTCGAGGACCGCCGCCTCCTCGACCCCGGGAAGGGTGGGCTGCATGCGCTCGGAGGTGGACAGCACGCCCAGGCCCTCGCGTTCCTCACGTGACAGGTAGTCGAGGGCAAGGCGCCGGAAGATGTAGTCGAGCAGGCTGGTGGCGATGCGCAGGTCGGCATCGTCCGTGATCCCTGCGGGCTCGAAACGCATGTTGGAGTACTTGCTCACGTATGTCGCCAGCGGCACGCCGTGCTGGAGCCCGAGACTGATCGAGATCGAGAAGGCGTCCATGATCCCGGCCAAGGTCGAACCCTGCTTCGAGACCTTTATGAAGACCTCGCCGGGGCGGCCATCGTCGTACTCCCCCACCGTCACGTAGCCCTCGCAATCAGCGACACGGAACGCAAAGGTGTTGGACCGGCGCTTGCGGGGCAGCCTCTCGCGCACTGCTCCGACCACCACCGTGTCGTGCTCACGCTGCTGCTCCTTGGCTAGAGCCGCCTCGAGCTCGGCGATCCTCGCCGCGATCTCGCGGTCACGTGCCTCGGGCTCGGAGCCCGCCGGTGCGAAGTCCCCGCCTGCGCCGACGACCTCGGTCTTGCCGTCCTTCTTGGTCGTGGAGAGCGGCTGGCCCACTTTGCAGTTGTCCCGGTAGACGGCGACGGCCTTCAGCCCCATCCTCCAGGCGTCGAGGTGTACCTGCTCGATGTCCTCGACGGTCACGTCCTCGGGGGTGTTGATCGTCTTGCTGATCGCACCGGAGATGAACGGCTGTACCCCTGCCATCATCCGCACGTGCCCGAGGTAGTGGATGGTGTTGTCGCCCATCGAGCACGCGAACACCGGCAGATGATCGGCCGACAGGTGCGGTGCACCTACGATCGACTTGTGCTCGTCGATGTACGCGACGATCTCCTCGACCTGTTCGGGCGTGTACCCCAACCTGGTGAGCGCCCTGGGCACGGTCTGGTTGACGATCGACATCGTCCCGCCCCCGACGAGCTTCTTGGTCTTCACCAGACTCAGATCTGGCTCGATGCCGGTCGTATCACAATCCATCAACAAAGCTATAGTTCCAGTCGGAGCCAAAACTGTTGACTGCGAGTTGCGCACGCCGAACTTCTCGCCTGCCTCCACCGCTTCGTCCCATGACTCCTGAGCTGCCGACAGCAGCTCGTGCGGCACGAGCTCCTCGTCGATCTTCGCCACCTCGGCCCTGTGCATCCGAAGCACGTTCAGCATGGCCTCGCTGTCTGCGTGGTAGCCGGCGAACGGTCCCATCCGCGCTGCAGTGCGCGCCGATGTCGCGTATGCGTGGCCCGTCATGAGCGCGGTGATCGAAGCCGCCCATGCGCGGCCCTCGTCGGAGTCGTAGGGAAGTCCCTGCGCCATGAGGAGCGCGCCGAGGTTGGCGTACCCGAGCCCGAGCTCGCGGTAACGGCGAGAGTTCTCGGCGATCTTCTCCGTCGGGTAGTCGGCGTTGCCCACGAGGATCTCCTGTGCGCTGAACACCACCTCGACGGCAGCCTTGAAGCCCTCGACGTCGAAGCTGTCGTCGTCGTTCAGGAATTTCATCAGGTTGATCGACGCCAGGTTGCAAGCCGAGTTGTCGAGATGCATGTACTCAGAGCAATTGCGCACCACGAAACCATCAACAACATATGAGTGGTTTCTTGGTTCAGCAAGGTTGTACGTGAGCTCCACACCTTCATTCGTTCGCTCGAGTACGTGCGCCGTGCGACGAGCACTGTATGGGCCGCGAGGGCTCTCGACAATCACGTCTCGAAGAAGCGCGGCCTTTCTCGACAAAGAGAACCCGATGTGCTCAGCGAATGCCAGCACCGATTCAGAAGTGATTCGGAGATCGAAGCTGGCCGATTGACCGTAGACAACGGATTCACCGCTTCTATTCGTGTAAGAAAAGGCCCCATGCTTACTAGCACCTCTTCCCTGATATAGGCGACTGGTGATACCAAACGTGGTGAGCAGTCGCTGCACGCCAAGAAGGAGGGTACGAGAGGTCGAGCCAAGGCCGACATACGACCCACCGACTCGATTCAGCACCACGCACCCGTCGGCGTCGTACAAACCCCGGAGAAATGCTGCAACCGTCTCCTGAGGGGCTTGCTCGATCGACCAAGGTACTTCCTTTTCAGGACCTTTGACCGGCTTGACCCCGAGTGCCTCGATGAATCGCTTGAATGCTCGCCGGGAGATTCTCAGCTGTGCCGTCCCATTGTCTTGCTCGGACACCTTCAACGGCCGACCGTCGTTAATCCACTCAGCCAACTCGGCATGACGAGGCAAGATCTCGTCACGGTCCTCAGCGCTGCCATAGATCGTCGCGACTATCGATCCCGAGGTACTGCCATCGCCGATCAGCCATCCAAGATAATGTGCGAACTCCTCCGTCCATTCCTCTGGCAGGTTCAAGGTTCCGCTGTGGTCGCCCTTCGTCCGGTACGACTCAGGATCGTTTGACACTGGAAGAGCGGGGTCTGCGTTGACGGCCGGAGACTCGAGATCCATAAGCTTTACTTCGTCGGTAAAGAGGAGATCGCGCGCCTCGACATAGCCGCGGTTCGTGGTAAAGATCCTGTGGCCAGGAGTGGAACGAAGCTCCATGCCGTTGTCAAAACGGAGCCGGACGATTTCGTTGTACCCAGTGATCATGAACGCTTCCGGAGTGGTGAGCTCGACGCGTTCCGATGGAGCTTCGTAATTCGTGGCGTCATGGGTATAGACGCCGAATGCTTCGCCTCGATTCACACGATCGAAGAGCTCGGAAAACGGGATCAGGCCCTTGTCGGTGTGGACTCTGGCCGTCCCAGGAAAACAAGGGTTGCTCCCGTTGATGCGTCCAGCGTTGGGGGCGGTGTGCCACCGGTTGATCGTTGAATCGAATTGCATGCCTGGGTCGGCACACTCCCAGGCGGCGTGCGCTATCTGGCGGAACAGGTCGCGTGCCTTCACATTCCGGACCTCGGAGCCGTCGCTCCGCCTCACTAGCGCCCAATCGCCGTCGTCCATTACCGCCTGCATGAACTCGTCGGTCACCCGCACGGAGTTGTTGGCGTTCTGGTACTGGATCGAGAACGAATCGACCCCGTCGAGGTCCATGTCGAACCCGGCATCTCGCAACACGCGGGCCTTCCGCTCCTCGAGAGCCTTGCACCAGATGAACTGCTCGATGTCAGGGTGATCCGCGTCGAGGATCACCATCTTGGCGGCCCTACGGGTCTTTCCGCCTGACTTGATGGTGCCGGCTGAGGCATCTGCACCGCGCATGAACGACACGGGCCCCGATGCCGTCCCCCCACCTTGCAGGTTCTCGCTCGAGGCTCGTATGCGAGAGAGGTTCACGCCCGCGCCGGAGCCACCCTTGAAGATGATCCCCTCCTCCCGGTACCAGTTGAGGATGGAGTCCATCGAGTCGTCGACCGAGAGGATGAAGCAGTTGTGGACCCGCAGCCCCGAGCTCAGGTACTCGCCACTCTCGGTCTGGATGTCATAGACATCCATCTCTCCGACCTGTTCGATCCGCTCGATCTCGAGTCTCTTCGTCGAGCCCTGAGCATGCCCATCGAGCTCAAGGCTCAGATCCAGCTTGGAGGCCTTAAGCGGGTCGACAAAGCCGATCTCCTCTGCAAACGCAACCCGGTCTCCAAGCGTTTGGATCGACACGCTCCAGGTGCCATGACGATTCTCACGCTTGTCCGTCTTGAATCTCACTCGCGAATAGATCCCAAACCGCCCGAGCAGGGCCTGGACGCCGCGCACGACGCCTTCCGAGATCATGTCCAGCGCCACGACGGCCGAGCGCTCACGAATAGACACGTACCCTTCGGCCTGAAAGAGACTTCTCAAGTACGCAGCGACGATTGGAAGTGGAGCAGAGAACAACCTCGAGGGCACCGTCATCGAAGTCCCGCGAACACGAAGGCCCCAGTGGTCGACGAAGGGCTCCAAGGCTGGCCCATAGAGACGTGTACGACGGCAATCTAGAGAGCCGTCGAGCGTCGGGACACGACGCTCGTGACGATGCACGTCTGGAAAGATCTTGTCGATGGCGTCGAGGACCCACGTACGCTCTGCATCAGTAACCGTGATCGCTTCGATGGTCAGCGAACGATTCGTCCCCTCGTACTGACCGACGAACCCATCCGACTGGAGCCAACCCGCGAGGGCCGCCTCTGCCATCGCTCGTGAGGTGATCTCGCCCTTGCCATACTCCTCGCTACGGCACCACTGGAGCTGGTCGGAGGGACGGAGATCGCCAGCCGGGACAAAATGGCCGTACTGCTCGTCGCTGGCCTTCCAGACGAGGTGATCAGCCGTGACGTCCAAGCGGTGACCAGACTTCATGTGGATACGCAGCACCGGCTTACGACCGTTGTGCTTCACTGCGACGATCCGTGTGACGCCGCGAGCGTCGAGTACTTTCGTCCCGACCGCGTCCTCTTCTACAAGTCGTCCAATTGGAACCAAACCCTCTGGAGTGTCTACGAGAGCGTCGTACGGCTGGCACGCCGAGGCCTGCTGCGGCACGCCCTTGACCCCGATGTTGAACCAGACGGGAGAGTTGAACGCGGCCTTCTGGGTGACGATCACGTGCTTGAGCTCGTCGCGAAAAGCCTCTGCCTCGGCTGCGTCCTCGAAGTAGCCGTCCTTCAAGCCCCACTCCGTGATCGTGTCCGCCACCCGGTCGGCCACCTGCTTGAGCGAGGACTCGCGCTCGGGGGTGCCGGGGGTACCCCGGAAGTACTTCTGGGCGAGGATGTTCGTGGCGTTAACGCTCCAGCCCGCTGGCACCTCGACCCCGAGCTGCTCGAAGGCCACCTTGCCGGTGCGGTAGTCGCTGATGCGGGCGTCGCGCCTGTCCCAGACGACCTCGTCGTAGGGGTGGACCCCCTCAGTGGTGAAGTGCCGCCCGATGCCGATGCCACTGCGCTGCGGTGCGATCGCCATTACCGTCCCACCCTTTCCTTCAGCTTCGAGCCTAAGACCCCGGCTCCCCGAGGTGCTCCCCCAAACCACAAGATGTTGTGGTCTCTCCCCCCGATACCACGAGATGAGGTAGCTATTACAGCACTGTAATTACGAGTGTGTCAACGAGAGGTCCGGTCCATCCGCCCTGGTCGGCGGCCATTCGCGAAGGTTCGCGCTCGTGATCGTTCGCACTTGCGGGGGCCTTGCGCGGGGGCGCGGATATCGTCCCCCCGGTGCCTTGCGTGATCGCCGTGGACGCGGGCACGACGGGGATCCGGGCCCTCGCCATCGACCTCTCGGGAGCAGTGGTCGACGTCTCCTACCGGGAGCTCACTCAGTACTTTCCACGGCCGGCGTGGGTCGAGCACGACCCCGCTGAGATATGGGACTCGGTCGCCGCGACCATCACCGAGGTCGCACTCCGCCAGCATGCGGAAGGCCGCCCGGTAGCGGCGATCGGAGTCACCAACCAGCGCGAGACCGTGGTCGCGTGGGACCGAAGGACCGGGACTCCGCTTCACCGGGCGATCGTGTGGCAGGACCGCCGAACCGCAGAACGCTGCGACGAGCTTCGCGAGCTCGGGCACCTGCCTTTCGTTCGCCAGAGGACGGGCCTCGTCCTCGACCCCTACTTCTCCGCCACGAAGATGCACTGGCTCATCGACGAAGGCGGTGTGGCGACGAACCCGGACCTCGTGCTCGGCACCGTCGACGCGTGGGTGGTGTGGAACCTGACCGGTGGCACGGCCGGCGGGGTCCTCGCCACCGAGCCGTCGAACGCCTCGCGCACCCTGCTGCTCGACATCGGCACATTGTCGTGGTCGGAGGAGCTGTGCGAGCTGTTCGGCGTGCCGATGTCCGCTCTTCCCGAGCTGCGACCCTCGTGCGGGCGCTTCGGCGTGGTCGGAGGCGACCTGGCGACGGTGGACGCCCTCGAGGGTGTGCCGGTAAGCGGCATCGCCGGCGACCAGCAGGCGGCACTGTTCGGTCAGGCGTGCTTCGAGCGCGGCATGGCCAAAGCCACGTACGGCACCGGCACGTTCGTCCTGTCGAACATCGGAAGTGTCCTCGGCGAACCGGCAGAAGGCTTGCTCACCACCGTCGCGTGGGATCTGGCCGAGCATGCGGCGCCCTCACCCTCGGTGGTGTACGCGCTAGAAGGAGCGGTGTTCTCCACCGGATCCGCCATCCAGTGGTTGCGCGACGGCCTGGGGCTCATCGCCGACGCATCCGAGACCGGTCCGATCGCAGGTCTCACGCCTGACACGGAGGGTGTCTACTTCGTCCCTGCCTTCACCGGGCTCGGCAGCCCCTGGTGGGATCCCTATGCCCGAGCGGCCATCACCGGCCTGACCCGCGGGTCGGGCAAGGCGCACCTGACACGCGCCGTGGTGGAGTCCATCGCCCATCAGGTGCGTGACGTCGTCGACACCATGCGAGAAACCGGAGCGCAGATCGCAGCCCTGCGCGTCGACGGCGGGGCGTCGGTGATGGACCTGCTGCTGCAGCTCCAAGCCGACCAGATCCGGGTGCCGGTCACGCGCCCGACCACGACCGAGACCACCGCCCTCGGGGCGGCCACGATGGCCGGGCTGGCAGAAGGCGTGTGGGGCAACCTCGACGATCTCGCCGGGCTCTGGCACGCGGACGTCGAATACGAGCCCAGAGCCAGTGCCGTCTCAGCCGACTCCGCGCACGCCGGGTGGCGCCGGGCCGTGGAGCGTTCCCTGGGCTGGGCATTGCCATAGCCCTCGGGTCTTGGGCCAAGGGTCTCGAGCACACGGGACCACGACTGCGGGCCGGTGATTCGAGTACGTCAGGTACGACTGAGCTCGTTCCCTCCGGGGACCGAGTGCGCGAGGGCGATGCCCCTGGACGCTTCGCCGTTGCCGGGCGTCGCCTCCGGAAGCGCTGCGGGCTCCGCCCCGCCCACCACGCCGTGCTTCTTGGCGTAGTGGTCGACGTATTGCTGTCCCGACAACGCCCTGATCTCGAACATCAGCTCGTCGGTGAGGGCCCGAAGAGCGAGAGGGTCCGACGCCGCGCCGTGGTCGAAGCGCGCTAGCCGCAGGGGCTCGCCGAAGTGGACCACGATCTGCTTGAAGGGTCGTGGCCTGTTCGACCCGGGACGCTGCACCTCGGCCGTGCCGCACATGCCGACTGGCACTACAGGCACCCCACAATCGAAGGCGAGCCTGGCGACTCCCGTGTGGCCGCGGTAGAGGCGCCCGTCTGGGGAGCGCGTGCCTTCGGGGTAGATGCCGAGCACGCCTCCGGCGCGAAGCACGTCGCGAGCGGCGGCCAGGGCCCGCTCCGACGCGCTGCCGCCCTCACGGCGCATCGGTATCTGCCCCACGGCCCGGAAGAACCAAGCCGTCTTCCAGGAGTCGAAGTACTCGGCCTTCGCCACGAATGTGACCCTCCTGCGGACGACCAGAGGAAGGAACAGAGAGTCGAGAAAGGTGACGTGGTTGGGGGCGAGGATCACCGGGCCACGCGCCGGCACGTGCTCTCGCCCTTCCACCTTCACCCTCCACAGGAGCAAGAAGATGGGGGTGAGCAGCACTTTCAGCACCCAGTACGCCACTTCGAACACGGTAGCGCGCACTTCGAGCTCCCGACCCGCGTGACCAGCAGGAAACGACGATCCTGGTCTTCGAGCGACCAAGGCCTGTAGCGTCGAAGCGGTGTCAAAGCGCCTTACCGCACGCGGGGAGCGACGCCAGCGGCAGCTCGTCGACTTCGCCGCGAGGCAGTTCGCCTCGAAC
>DATKIB010000081.1:0-10700 GCA_035509915.1 Acidimicrobiales bacterium
CTCCGGACGTCCTGGGACCATCAACATCGTGGTCGTGCTGCCCGTCGCGTTGGCCGATGGCGCCCTCGTGAACGCTGTCGCCACCGCCACCGAGGCCAAGGCCCAGGCGCTCACCGAGGCCGGCCTCGAGGGCACCGGCACGCCCACCGACGCGCTGTGCATCTGCTGTAGCGCGCAAGGCAGGCCCTTCGTCTTCGGCGGCCCCACGTCGCAATGGGGTTCTCGCCTGGCACGCGCGGTGCGCTCAGCAGTGCTCGAAGGAGCGCGCTAGGGCCCGCGCCCGGCGCCGCTCAACGACCACCGCCGACATCGGCGCGCGCCAGGTCCTCGAGCACCGCCATCGCGGCGTTTCGCCCGTTGACGGCGATGACGCTCCCGCCTGGATGGGTGCACGCGCCGCAGAGGTAGACCCCCGGAATCGGGGTGCGGGGAGCGAACCTCGCCGACCACATCTGGCCGGGAAGGCACTCTCCTTGGAAGATGTGACCACCTGTAGAACCCGTCCTTTGCTCGACATCGGGTGGTCCGAGCACCTCGCGCTCGAGGATCACGTCTCCCACGTCGGGAGCGAACCGGGAGATCTCGGCCACAGCCGCGTCCGCGATCTCCGACCGCCGGCCTGCCCAGTCGCCCTCTGCGAGCCGGTAGGGCACGTACTGGGCGAAGACGCTCATGAGGTGGCGGCCTGGGGGAGCCACTGACGGGTCGTAGGGGCTCTGGAAGTACAGCTCGCACCAGGCCGGCGACGGTTCGCCGCGGCGGCTCGCCTCGTACGCGCCTTGGGTGGCGTCGGTCCCGCGCGAGATCGTGACCATCGCCCTGTGGGGTCCACCGGGGACGCCGTGCGACGAGGCAGAGAAGCGAGGGAGGCGCGACAGGGCGCAGTTGATCTTCAGCACAGGGCTCTCCGACCGCCACGACTCGACCCTTCGCCGGAACGCGTCCGGGACCCCGGAGTCGATCATCGAGACGGTCCTCTTGGGGTCGGCGTTGGATACCACTGCCCTGGCTCGCACGAGCTCTCCGCCTTCCAGCACGACACCCTCCCCGGGCAGGATCCTCGCCACCTCGACGCCGGATGCCACGAGCGCCCCCGCCTCACAGGCGGCGTCGGCGATGGCGAACGACACCCTCCCCATCCCGCCCTCGACGTACCCCCATGCACCAGGGCTCCCCTCGAGGCTCCCCGAGGAGTGCAGCAGGTGGATCGCGGCGGTCCCGCTGTCGCGAGGGCCGGCGTAGGTACCGATGATGCCCTGGCCGTGGAGAGCGGTACGGATCCGCTCGTCGCGCACGTGGCGCTCGACGACCTCGGCGATCGAGGACTCGAAGACCACTTCGACGGCCTCGGGGTCGCCGCCGAGCATCTGCTCGATCTCCGCCCTGTCGGGAGCGTCGCCCATCCAGGTGTCGTGTCGAGGGTGCCGCAACGCGTCTCGGATGCGCGCGAACAGGGCGCAATAGGAGATGTAGCCGTCCACGTCGCCGGGGGAGAGCTGCGCGATGGACTCGGCGCTGCGGCCCATGTCGTCCCACAGGGCGAGCGAGGACCCGTCCTCGAAGGGGCACCACAGATGGGGATCCACGCGCCGGACCTTGTACCCGCGCCCCCGTAGTCCGAGCTCGTCGATCACGAGCGGGTGCAGGAGCCCGACCAAGTACGCGCACGGGCTCACGAGCCATCGCTCGTCTTCGAAGGGCGTCTCGAGCGTGCACGCTCCTCCGAGGCGCGGCCGCCGTTCGAGCAGTAGCACGCTTCGTCCTGCCCGTGCGACGTACGCCGCGGCACACAGCCCGTTGTGGCCTCCGCCGACCACGACGACGTCCCAGTGTTGTGCGGCCAGCTCTGAGACCGGTACGGGAAGGCCTACCTCCCCGAGGACCTCCTGCGTCCCCGTCAAGCCCTCGCCGTCGCGCCGGGTCCTTCGAGCGGCTCGATGTGACGTCCGGTCACGATCTCCATCTCGACCTCGACGAACCTGTCCGGCGTGCCGTTCGACGTGACCGGCCGCAGCGGAAGCACCATCGCCCGCTCGAGCCTTTCGGCCCCGGTGATCTCCCGGGACCTTCCCTGGACGAGCACGCTCCAGCCGCGGTCGACCTCCTGGTCGAAGTGGTCGACCTCGAAGGCCACCACGGTCTCGTTGATCGCGGCCCCGAGCTTGGTCCCCACCGGGGTGCGGATCACGATCGAATTCCCGTCGAGCACGTAATTGACCGGCAGCACCACGGGGAGCGCGTCGATGTTCACGGCGAGGCGCCCTATGGTCCTCGATTCCAGCTTCTCTCGGCACGCGCCGGGGGAGAGCTCCCCGGCGGACGGTCCGAATCGGTCGCTCGGCACCCTTCCATGGTCCCGGACCAGCCCCGGAGCCGCTAGGGGCCAAGGTCCCTTCGTGGATCGCTGGACTGCTTCATCACCTTCATCACCGGGCCCTGGGCAGGCGGGTGCGCCGGGGTTTGGACGACCGATGCCAGACGGTAGTCTGCGCACCTGGGGGCCGGACCGGTGGGTGGTTGCGAAAGATGATCAGAGGTCAGGGTAAGGCATTCATCCGTGGTGTCACCGCTGAAGAGGTTTTCGACTTCGTTCTCGATCCAGCGCAGTACACCAAGGCGGACACGAAGATGGTGTGGGTGACGAAGCTCGCCGACACCCCAGACGGGATGCTCGCTCGAGAAGACGGGAAGTTCTTCGGAGTGCTCCCCGGCTCGGTGGTGACGCGATACCGCTGGACGCGTCCCACCCACATCGACGTCACGCTCGAGCACGGGGTCCCGAGGGCCCTGCACGCTTGGTTCGAGATCGACGAGGTCGACGGTGGGACCAACATCTTGCACGTGGAGGAGATGGACTTCGGGCACGGCGCGCTCGGGCTCCTCTACGACGCGGCCGCGCGCAACTGGTTCTCCCGCTCGGTCGACAGCGAGGTGAAGGAGATCGCCCGGCTGCTCGAGAGCGGAGAGCGCGGCCAGCCCAAGGTGCACGGCACCTGATCCTGGCGGTTGCGCCGCGGCGCGCGGAGCAGCAGCCTGGGGATGACCTGTGGAGTAACGCCGCCGTCCTGGGGAACAGAGCAGGCTGACTGGGGACGACGCCAAGTTTTCTATGGAGAACATAGGGAAATCGCGTCCGCCTATTGACCTTCGGTGGTGCCCGGCGCAGAGTGTGCGAAGCCGGTGAGCGACGACCGAACGGAGGCCTGCCAAGCGCCGAAAGGCGTGGGTGGGAACGAAGATCGGAGACGGGTTGGCCGGTCAGGTAGACGGTATGGCACCGGAAGGTTCCCTGGGACCGAACGTTGTCGAGCCTGCACCGGGGGTCGTCCGACTCTGGGTAGGGGCAGCTGTCGAACCGAAGGGCGCTGGCCCCGAGGAGTGCGGAAGGCTTAGGTCGACCGGACTACTCGGGGCTTCGCCGCGTCCGCAACGACAGCGCGCTCGTCCCTCAACGGACGGCGAAACCCCGCTCGCCGACGGTCGGCTCGTCGAAGATCTCCACGCGTGCGACCCGCGCCATGGGCGGGCCCTGCGCGCACCATCGGGTCAGGGACTCCACGGACCCGTTCGAGCCTTCGAAAACCGCCTCGAGGGTGCCGTCCGGGAGGTTGCGGACCCATCCGCCGAGATGCGCTTCCTGCGCGCGCCGGGCGCAGGCAAACCTGAATCCGACCCCCTGGACCCGACCGTGAACTACCACCCGTCGTCTTCGGACCTCGGGGCTCGCCTCCGGCGCAACTGGCGAGCTGCTCGGGGGGCGCTGGTCGCTCGGCTGGCCGGCAGGCTCCCGCCTATCCGGCACCTTCCCAGATCCCCTCGGGCCGGATCCCTTGTCCGACCATCGTCGCCAGCTCGCTGCGCACCACCGGAAGGTCGTCGGCGTGCGTCACCCCGAGGCATCGTCCCGGCCCTTCGAGCACCTTCACGCGATGAGCGGGGCCGCCGCCGGGTCCACCTCCTCCATCGAGCAGCCCACCCACCACCTCCGGCAGCAGGACCTCGGGGCCGTCGTTGGCGACGCCGTCGCCTGCGACCGACCCGTCCGGAGCGACCTGAGGGTAGGCGGCGGTGACCGCGGCTTCGAGCACCGGCCAGATGGCCTCGGCGAAACCCCAGAGGTTGACCGACACGGGCGTCTCGCCCGGTATCTCGCCCGGCTCCAGCCCGTCGTCGGAGGTGAAGCGACCGTCGGGGTGCATCGTCACCCTTCGGCGCTCGACGATCGCGGAGAGGTGACCGTCGGGCCCGACCACACAGGTGCCCCTCGTCACCGGCTCGTGCGTGACCACCGTGTCGGAAAGCGCGAACGACACGAGCATGTGCTCCGCCGCGATGGCGGCGCGGGCCTCGGGGCCCGAAAGCCCCGCCTGCTCGTCTGCCGCCTTCGAGAGCTCCATCGCGAGCAGCTCGAGCGCCGGCACCCCGTACACGTCGTCGGCGTTCACCACCGCGAAGGGGCCCTTGGGTAGAAGGGGCCTCGCGCACAGCACGGCGTGGGCCGTCCCGAGCGGCACCGGCTGGACGGTGGACGCCACCTGCACCGACCTCGGCCAGCACCTGCCCACGTGGTACCTGATGGCGGGGGCGGTCTGCGGGCCGAGCACCATCACGATCTCGCCGAACCCGGCAGCCAGCGCATCGGAGGCTGTGAGGTCGATCACCGCCTCCCCGTGCAGGCCGACCGGCGCGAGCGGCTTGCACCCCCCGAAGCGCTTGGCGAGCCCGCCCGCCAGCACGACCAACGGAGGCCGGGATCCTCCTGTCTTGTCGCTCATCCCCCCCATCGAAGCACGGCGCTGGCCCACGTCATCCCGCCGCCGAACCCGGACAGCAAGGCGATGCCGCCCGGGCGCAGGCGCCCGGTGTCGAGGGCGTCGGCGAGGGCGAGCGGGATCGAGGCCGACGAGGTGTTGCCGTATCGATCGATCGTCACCACCCAGCGTTCGGGAGGGATGCCGAGACGCTGGCCGGCGGCTGAGATGATCCGCGCGTTCGCCTGATGGGGGACGAACAAGTCGACGTCGGAGACGGACAGGCCCGCCCGCCGTAGCGCTTTCTGAGAGGAGCTCACCACGGCGTGGACCGCGTGACGGAAGATCTCGCGGCCGTTCATGTAGAGGTAGCCGCCGTGGTCGCAGCTGAGCAGGCTTCGCAGCGAGCCGTCGGCGCCCAGGTCCCAAGCCAACAGCTGGCCGGGCCCTTCGGTCGCCTCGAGCACCACCGCGCCGGCGCCGTCACCCACCAGCACGGCGATGGAACGGTCGTCGAAGTCGGTGATGCGAGAGAGGGTCTCCGAACCGATCACGAGGACGCGCTCCGCCCCGGCGAGCACGAGCCCGTGCGCGGCCACGAGGGCGTAGACGAAGCCCGAGCAGGCGGCGTTCACGTCGAAAGCCCCACCCGCCACCCCGAGGGCGTCCTGCACGGTGGCGGACGTCCCGGGCACGAGGGCGTCGGGAGTGGCGGTGGCCAGCACGAGCAGGTCGATCTCCTCTGCGCGCCGCCCGGCTCGCTCGAGGGCCCGGCGTCCTGCTTCGACGGCCAGCCCGGAGGTCGTGCCCCCGATGCGGCGCTCCTTTATCCCGGTGCGCTCGGTGATCCAGGCGTCGGAGGTATCGAGGCGCGCCGAGAGGTCCTCGTTTGTCACGACCTTGTCGGGGAGGGCCGTACCCCAGCCGGTCACGACGGCTCCACGCACGGGGGGGTCAGCTCCCTTCCAGGATGTGCACCGCCGCGAGGGCCGTGTCCCGCCCGCCCATGATCCCACCGGTGTTGACCGACATTCCCAGGCGCGCCCGCTCCACCTGGCGCCCGGAGGCCGTGCCTCTGAGCTGGTGGACCAGCTCGACCACCTGGCACACCCCGGTAGCTCCGAGAGGATGACCTCGTGAGAGCAGCCCGCCGCTCGGGTTGACGCAGACGCCGCCCCCGCCGATGTCGGTCTTCCCAGCCTCGGTGGCCGCCCCGGCCTCCCCTTCTGGGTAGAAGCCGAGAGCTTCGAGGGCGTAGATCTCCTCGGCGCTGGTCGCGTCGTGCAGCTCCACGACGTCTATGTCCCCGGGGCCGACGCCGGCAACCTTCCATGCTTGCTCAACGGTGTCAGTGAGCCGGTCGTGGTAGTCGAGCTCCCCGTAGCCCGAGCGGAGCACGCTCGCCCGTATCCTCGGAGCTCCTTGCGCCGTGCCGGCCGAGAGGACGGCTGCAGCGGCCCCGTCGGTGAACGACGAGCACATCAGCCTCCTGAGCGGCTCCACGACCGTCGGAGACGCGAGGACCTCGTCGATCGTGACGGGAGTGCGGAATTGAGCGAGCGGGTTGCGCGAGGCGCAGCGCCTGGACTTGACGGCTGTGGCTGCGATCTGGGTCACGGAGGTCCCCCGTTGTTCGATCTGGTGGCGGACCCACGTGGCGTTGAGGGCCATGAGGATGGTCCCCTTGTCGTTCTCGAGGGCGGCGCGCAACTCCGCCCGCTCGTCCGCGGGCAGGCCGTCCTCGATGCCACACAGCGTGCCGCTGCGGTCGCCGGTCCACATCTTCTCGACTCCGAGCACGAGCACGGGTGATTCACCTGCGAGCGCGGCCGCGAACCCCATGTGCAGGGCTGAGGAACCTCCCGCACAGGAATTGTCGACGTTCACGACCCCCGAAGGTCCGAGCCCGGCGTCGCGAAGCCAGCTCTGGCCGCGTATGCAGCCCTGCTCGGACAGGCGCCCGCCCAGGGCGTTGCCGACCACCACCAGGCCGACCTCGCCCGGGGAGAGCCCTGCGTCGGTTAGAGCTCCGGTCGCGGCGTGCCGTGCCAGCTCGGGAGCGCTCTGGCTACGGGTGTCCATCGGGGTCATCGAGACCCCGAGGATGCTCACATCGCTGCTCATCGCGCCGGCTCGCGAGCATCGGCCAGCTCGAAGAAAGCCCCGGCTAGGTCTTCGAATTGCCCGAGGGGGTCGTCGGCGGTCACGAACACCGCGATGTGCCGCGCTCCGGCCTCGGCAAAGCTCTCGAGCGACCGCGCGACCGAGCGCGCGTCGCCCGACACGAGGTGGCGCTCGAATGCGGCGGGGGCTATCGAGTAGAGCGACGACATCCATTCCAGACCACGTATCTGAGCGTCGGAGCCCCCGACGGACACGAAGACCACGATGGCGCGTTCGACCTGCGAAGGGTGGCGACCGGCGCGCTCGGCTTCCTTGTCGAGTCGCTCCATCGCGACGGCGTAGTCGGCAGGAGGAACGAACAGTGGGACCCACCCGTCAGCGAGGCGAGCTGCCCGCCTCAGAGCTGCCTCGCTCGAACCTCCGACCCACACCGGCACCGACGCCGGCGGGAGCTGGCGGAAACGGGAGTCCTCGGCGGCGCTGGCCCAGGCGCTGCGCAACTCTGCGATGCCTTCGTCCAGCCGCCGCCCCCGCCCCTCGTAGCCGGCGCCCGCCGCCTCGTACTCCATGCGGTGGTTCCCGATCCCCACGCCGAGCACCACGCGCCCTGCGGAGATGTGGTCGAGCGAGGCCACCTGCTTCGCTACCGCGGTCGCGTTACGGAGCGGAAGCTGCAACACACACGGTCCGATCGTCGCCTTCTCGGTGGCGGCGGCAGCGATGGTCACCGAGGTGAGGCACTCGACTGCCGGAGTGTGCCAGAAGAGATGATCGCAGGCCCAGAGCGCAGACGCCCCGGCAGCCTCAGCCCTCCGGCAGGTGGTCGCCAGCTCCGAGGCGGTCGGCAACGCCGAGCGCCGCTGGGGAAAGGTTGGGAGGAGCATCCCGAGCCCACCGGGCTCCGGAGCACGCGGCAGCGGCTGGGCTACCGCCGGCGACTCGCGGGGCACGCTCCATGCTACCCAAGGCGAACCGAGCGCCGTCCAGGAGCCCCCCGTGCCCTCTCCGGAGATCGGCGGCTCGGCGGGCGGCTCCCGGGGCCCGGCAAGAGACCCGAAGCGTCCTCGTGACCGGCGGGGCTCGTGGCACGGCAGAATGGAGGGTGGTGCCCACGATGACAGACGAGGAACGCTCCAAGCGCGAGTGCGAGCTGAAGGAGCTCATCGACCTGATGAGACCTGCCGTGCAGGCTGACGGCGGGGATCTCGAGCTGGTCTCTTTCGACGTGGAGACCGGCGAGGTCGAGGTCGAGCTGCGCGGCGCCTGCAGCTCCTGCGCCATATCCTCCGCCACGCTTCAGGGAGGGGTCGAGAGGATCCTCAAGTCCCGGCTCGACTGGGTGACACAGGTGATCGGCGGTGTCGACGAGACCGCCGATCCGGCGGTGTCGGTAGCGCTCGGTCGCGGCTCCTACGTGCCCAAGGCATAGAGGGCCTTTTCGCCCGGCCTCTTTTAGGGCCGGGCCCGTACCGAGCGCCTCAGGCGACCAGTGCGGATTCTTCCACCGGTCCGTAACGCACGATCTGCTCGAACAGGTCGAGCACGCTTCGGTCAGGGTCGGAGATTCCCCGCAGCGCGCGGGCTTCGAGCCGGTGGGCTACGAACCGCCGCGCGATCACGGACTTGCGAGCGTCGGACCGGCGGTCGAGGTCCCAGGCCGCTTCCTCCACCAGCAATGCTCCCTGGGCGAGGTCGGCGAGCAGTTCGGCGAGCCTGCGCGAGTGCAGCAGCGCCAGGTCGTCGTCCGCGCCTGCCAAGTAGTCGATGGCGCTGCGGGCCTCTTCGGTGGTGCGGGCAACCGCATCCACCGCACCGGCGAGGACCTTGCGCCCCGAGGCCGCGTCGAGGGCCCGCTCGACGCGGGCGAGGAGCGCCAGATGAGCCTGCTCCGAACGCATCGCGCGTCGCACGTCTATGCAGAGGATGTTCTCGGTCCCTTCCCAGATGGTGTGGCACTGCGCGTCGCGCAATTGGCGTGCGATGGGCCAGTCCTCCATGTACCCGTTCCCGCCGAAGACCTCCAGGGCCGAAGAGGCGGCCCATAGGGCCACCCGGGTGCAGCGCATCTTCGACAGGGGGATCAGGATGCGCCTCAGCAGCCGACCCGACTCCACGTCGGGAGCCGTCCGCATGGCCGCGGCGCACTCGTAGGTGCCGGCCAAACCGGCCTCCAGGTCCACGAGCAGGTCGACGAGCGTCTCGCGCACCAGGGGGTAACTGTCGATGCGGTTGCCGAATTGAGACCGGCGCGCTGCGTATATGGCGGCCTCGAGGAAAGAGCGCCGGTGGATCCCGAGCCCCATCAGTGCCACGCCGAATCGGCTCCCGTTGACCATCTCCATCATCCGGTTGATGCCGCGCGAATCGCGCCCGGGCTCGACGGCCCCCGGCGCGTCGTTGTCCGCGCCCGGGGCTTCTTGGTCCGAGGCGAGCCACGCCAGCGCCCCGTCGAGGTTGACCTCCCCTGTCGGCACCCCCACGGTCCCGAGCTTCGGCTTCAGGCGCTTGATGGTGAAGCCGTTCGGCGAGCCGTCCGGAAGCAGGCGAGGGACGATGAACGTGCCCAGGCCCCTGCTACCCGATGGCGCTCCCTCGGGGCGCGCCAGGACGATGAAGACCTCGGCGTCGACGTTCGAGCAGAAGTGCTTGTCGCCGAAGAGCCTCCACTCGTCGCCGTCGCGCACGGCGCTGGTGGTATTGGCGCCGACGTCGCTCCCTCCCTGACGCTCGGTCAGGAACATCCCTCCCTCCCAGGCTTCTGCGGGATCGGTGCTGCGCAGCCTTGCGACGAGCGAGTCGCGCGTCGCAGCCGGTCCGTAGCGCTCGACGATGTCAGCGGCGGCGCCGGTCATCCCGAGCCCGCAGAAGATCGCCGTCTCGGCCTGGGACACGAGGTAGGAGAGCGAAGCGCTGACCACAGCGGGCACCGGCTTACCGGAGTACGTCTCGAGGCTCACGTACCCGTTTCGGACGAGGTCCTCCTTGGAGGCGGTCCAGGTCGGGTGGTGCACCACCTCGTCGACCTCGTACCCCCAGCGGTCGTAGCGACGCAGCACCGGCCCGTGCTTGTCGGTCTCCTCGGCCCGCAGAGCCACCACGCGGCCCACGAGCTGCCCGAAGCGGCCGACGTGCTCCTCGGCGAAGGCGCGCTCGGCGGGGTCGTTCAGGTAGTGGTCCAAGAGAAACGACAGGTTCGGGTCCGTGCGATACCAGTCGAGCCCGATGGCCTGTTCGTACTCGGCGTAGTCGGGAAGCATGGCTCCGATGCTAATGACCCACGGCCGAGCCGAGGGGCCTGGGACGCCGGGCCGGGGGCTGTAAAGGCAGCTCTCGGTACCCTGGAGGAGTGAGTCGGTTGCGCACATTGGCAGACACGACCTTCCGTTCGCTTCGTGTCCGCAACTACCGGCTCTTCTTCACCGGGCAGATCGTCTCGGTGAGCGGCACCTGGATGCAGAGCGTCGCCCAGGCGTGGCTCGTGGTGAGGTACCTGGCCCCTCGCGGCCAGGCGGGCGTGGACGTAGGGATCACCACCGCCCTGCAGTTCCTTCCCATGCTGCTGCTGGGCGCGTGGGGAGGGCTCGTGGTCGACCGGGTCGACAAGAGGGCGCTGCTGCTCGGCACACAGGCGTCGGCCGGAGTGCTCGCCCTCGCCCTCGGGCTGCTCGTCACCATCGGCCACGGGCCCGTCGGCTCAGCGCACTTGTGGGAGGTATGGCTCCTGGCGCTGCTGCTCGGCGTCGTGAACCTCTTCGACAACCCCGCCAGGCAGAGCTTCGTGGTCGAGATGGTCGGGAAGACCGACCTGCCCAACGCGGTCAGCCT
>DATKIB010000082.1:0-7843 GCA_035509915.1 Acidimicrobiales bacterium
GTTACGTCATGGTCAAGGGGACTGCGCACGTACCGGATGACGCTTTAGAGGAGTACCGCGCTAAGGCGTCGTGAGGGGCCACTCATCGTCCTTTTGGCTCGGGATGAATCGCGTGGCCCTGCGCGAGCGTGTCGACCAGCAGCTCGATTCGCGGCGCGCGGGTATCGGGACGCCGGGCGGTTGTAACCCGGTAGAGGATGGAATAGCGGTTCGCCTGGTCGAGCCCCGCAAAGGGCGTTCGAGGCCCGGAGGTTGGGAGCTGCCCGCTGACCGAGATTGGTGTGGTGGTATCATGCAACCATGGCGAAGAACTTCACGGTCCGGCTCCCTGACGAGGAGGCGACCAACGTCGAGGCCCTGGCTCGGGCCGAGGGCCTGAGCTTGAACGAAACCGTCCGCCGGGCCTTGGTGGAAGCCGTGGAGAAACGCCGGGCCGACCCGGAGTTCAAAGCCCGCGTCCGTCGAATCATCAAGGAGGACCGCGAGCTCCTTGAGCGCCTGGCCAGGTGACGGTCCAGTACCTGGACTTGACCGACTACCTGGCCATCGCCTCCGAGATCACGGGCCTGGATGGAGATTCGCTCAGCCGCATCACCAGGTTGCACCTGGCCGATTCGGCCCTTCATGCCCCAGCCGCAGGCTGGGGAGAGGACGACCTCTACCCCGACTTCGTCGACAAGGCGGCCGTCCTCGTCGTCCGGCTCACCAAAAACCACCCGCTTCCGGACGGCAACAAGCGCGCTGCCTGGGTGGCTCTGCGGCTCTTCGTCGAGATCAACGGTTGGAAGTGGGCCAACTACCCCTCGATCGACGAGTCGGAAAGAGCGATGATCGCCGTTGCATCCGGGGAGTGGGATGAAGCCCGCACGGCGGAGTGGCTCGGTAGACGCTTAGCTCCCGAGGACGGCTCTTAGTTGAAGGGTCGGCGTATTGCATGGAAACCAGCCGAACCGGGCCAGGAGCCTCCGGGGCACCTCTGGCGGTGGGAGCTCGAACCCATTGGACCGTCGAGAACGCTGGTGACCCACACCTACGACTGGAGTGAATTGACGGACGAGAGGCGGTTCCCTCGGGCTCGGGCGACCACGCCCGAAAAGCTCCATGGCTCCCTCAACCGGCTCGCCGTCCTCGTCGAAGGAGCGGATTGAACTCCTTGCCGCCAATGCGGGTGGCCTGAGCAATCTGTCCCTGCAGAGAGCCAGACACACGCGCTCGGCACCGTCGATAGGGCGCCGCGCAGGGCAACCGAAGACGAGGGGGTGCTCGCTCCGAAGTGGCTGATCTGTGTGAGCTAGACGCCTAGCCCACCAGAGGGAGAAAGAAGCTGTGTCGGCCGTCACTTACTGGCAAGTACGCACACCACCGGTGGCTCAAGATCGAGCGTCTCGACGCGGGGATCGGAGAAGCCGGCCTCGCGGAGCAGGCCCGCGATCTCCGTGACTGCTCGGGCCGATGTCTCCCTCGTTGCGCCCGGACAACGCGGCTGGGAAGCGATCGCGATCTCGCCTCCGGGTCGCAACATGCTTCTCAGCTCGCTCAGCCGAGCCACAGGCTCTGGCCAGAACCCGACGGAGTTGACAGCGAGGATCTTGTCCAGCGGGCCGCCGAAGTCGGGCAGTTGCTCGACAGAACCGAGCCGGAGATCGACCCGGCCTGCTCGTATGCCTACCGAATTGCGCTTGCTAGCCTGCTGGAGCATCACTTGTGAGTGATCGATGCCGAAGATCTGCCCGCGAGAGGCGAGCCGGCTCAGCTCTCTGGTCGCGATTCCCGGTCCAAAGCCGACCTCCAGCACTCGGTCGCTGGGCTGCACACTGAGCAAAGAAACAACCCAGCGGTTGCGCTCGCGGTTCGAGGAGCGATGAGCCATCACCAAGCCCGCCAGGCTCCCACCCAGGCCGTGCGGTCGATGGAACTGGTTGACCACCCGTCGGAGAACTCGGTCCTTCACCTCCATGGAGGGCTCAATCGGTCCGGCAGGCAGTGACGAGCCATGCCTTCGTGCTCGAGCCAATGGGCCGTCTCGTCGCCGTTCCAGTAATCGGCCCGCTCCTCATTTGGCGCTTCGCTCCCCACGGAAGTGAGTGAACCACCTCAAGTGCACTTGATGTCAAGAGGGCTTCGTCAAGTAGCCTGGGGCGTCTTGGCTGATCCTTCTTTCACGATCGGCGAACTGGCTAAGCGCACAGGGGTCGCCCCCTCGGCCATTCGCTACTACGAGGAGCTTGACCTCCTGCCTGCTGCCCCCAAGGTCTCTGGCAAACGACGTTATGACCAGGCCGCCGTGGAGTCCGTCGGGGTCATCCTGTTCCTCCGGGACGTCGGCTTCTCGCTCTCGGAGATAAAGAAGTTCATTGCCTCCCAGTCGCGGTCTGCCGGCGCTTGGCGGGACCTGGCTCGTCAGAAACTCATCGACCTCGACGAAAGGATCACCCAAGCGAAGGTGGCACACGTCGCCCTCGAGCACGCCCTGCGTTGCAAGCACCAGAACCTACTTGACTGCCCGAACTTCGCTGGCGCTCTATCGGCCAGGCTCGCGGGCAAATCGCTGGCAGAAGCTCACTCGCACTAGATGGCGGATCGCGCGTTCATTTCACTCGCTCTGAACTGCGCGTTCCTTCACTCAGCGTGCCCGACAAGACTCGTCTGGTCGGCTGCCAAGGAGCGCGCTTGCCAAAGTTCGCATTCTGGCTCTTCGGCCTCGAATAACCCTCACCTAGCCTGTGTTATGGGGCAGCACGGAGCGAGGACCGGCATCCGGAGTGGATCTACGGCGCCGGCGCTTCGCTCCGCTGGAGCCATCGTTTGGGTGGTGGATACACGAACCTGGCGATCGTCGCCGACACCCAGCAGAGGATCCAGCCAGCGAACACCAGGAGAACGTTGTGGAACGTTCCGTTCTTCGCCTTCGCGGCGGCGAGTGCAAGAAGGATGCTCCACACCAGGAAACAGCCGATGCTGTAGACCCAATAGTTCCGCCGCTTCAACATGTGTCTCGACTCCCTCGTCAGTCAACATGCAAAGCGTATTCCTAGGAGCAGATCACTCGTCGACGCGATCATCGTCCGATGAGAAGGCTACCCCGCTCGTGTCGGTCAGCCACTCCCCGCCGAGCCCGCAGTAGGGGGCAGCCCCTGGCTCTTCGGTGCGGATTGTTCAGTGGAGTTCGTAGATGGTCGCCACGGTGGCCAAGCATCCGAAGGCGTAATTTCTTCAGCTCGTTGCTGTTCTTCTTACGCGGATCAGTATAAGACAGAACTATGACCCAGAATCGTGAAGGATCCGATGTTGTCGCGGCAACCACGGGCGGAGACACGCCGTTGGGCACAGATGACGAGGTTGGAGCGACAATCAAACTGTGGCGAGCCCCGAATCGAGTTTGGCCCGCGTTTCCGACCTTGGTCGTGGTCCGGGCCGCATCCCGGCTCGGCAGGGGCCGTGGCCAACGCGAGAGCCCTGCAATCGGTGAGAGTGGTGTTGTCAGCGTCTTCCCCGACGGCTCGAAGTTGGGCGCGATCTCGCCCAAACAGATCAAGGTGTACCAGATCTCACCTGGGGAACATTCCTTGAGCCTTCACTTCCTCGGGGGCTTGCGGCGATCGAGGACACTTTGTGTTTCTCTAGCCGCGGGCGAGGAGAAGCAGTTCGTCTGTCTGCTGAACGCGTTCGCGTGGCCCTCCATCCGGCCCGCCACTCCCAAGGATGTCGCTGCAATGGAACGGTGTCAGTCTCCGCCTGTTGTTGACGCCTCGGACCTTCCGTGAAGACGATTCGAGGGCGCATCTAATGCCTGCGGATATCGCCGGCACGGGAACCCTGGCGGACTGCACCCGTGTTGCCGCAGCGTCGCGGCAACAGTTGCAAGCACGGACGGCAGCCGAGGCGCCACCCACCCGGCGGTCGGGTCACCCTGAGCGAGACCTACAGGGGCGCGTTCTGGGAGGCGCATTCGGGGCGGGCCATCGGCGAATCGACCGACCCGTCGATCTGGCGCTTGCCAGCTCATGCGCTAATTGCTGTCAGTCGAGCGCAAATGAATCATTATCGAGTTCCTTGACTCAGGCCGGACGTTGGCCCGCAATCCCTCTTGCCCGGAGGGCTCGCTGGGCGTTGAACACGCTTGTATTGCTACAATGACTGTATGCCTACCAGGATACTCGGGGCCCCGACCGAGGAGCTCACCGACGCCGTCTTGACTGCGAGTCGGGTGCTGGTCGCGGTCGCAGCCCGGTCGCTCTCAGATCACGAGGCAGAGGTCTCTCTCCAGCAGTACCGCGCTCTCGTCATCCTCGCATCTAGGGGCGCGCAGCGCCCGGTCGACCTCGCAGAGGCATTGGGCGTAGATCCGTCGACTGCCACACGGCTTTGCGACCGCCTTGTTGCCAAACGGCTCATCTCGCGCGGTCGGCAGGCTGGCGATCGGCGCGAAGTACGCCTCGACCTGAGCGATCACGGTCGGCGCATTGTCGAGAACGTGACAGATCGCCGTCGCGCGGAGATCCGCCGCATCCTCTCTGCTGTGCCACGTCCAGATCGCACCGAGCTGGTGCGTGCATTTCGCGCCTTCGCCCGAGCCGCCGGAGAGGTCCCGGAGGAACAGTGGCCACGTAGCTGGGAGCTCTAGCACTTGGAAGAGATCGACTCTCCAGAGAACCTGCCAGGCGACTCGGCCCCGCCGCGTTCGGAAGAGAAGACCGACCACGTCCCCGGATCGGACGAGACCTCCGAGGTTCCTCTCACAGCGCTCGAAGCCTCTTCTGCTTTGTTGCGGCTCAGGACGGTGTCCGCTTGGATGCGGGCCTCTCGCCTCGGGCTCGTCGTCATGGCCCTGGTGGTCGGAAGCGGCGCGGGCCTCGCGGCAGTCGGGTTTCGCTGTCTGATCTTCGCCCTCACATGGTTGGCGACGGGCCGCGAGCAGTTCGGCCAACAAGGGCGTATCGGTAGTCTCCATTTTCCCTGGTTCGGGGTCTGGTTCTTGCTACTGGTCCCGGTCCTAGGCGGCCTCGTCTACGGCCCGCTCATCCAGCGTTTCGCCCGAGAGGCGAGGGGTCACGGTGTGCCCGAGGTCATGCTCGCCGTTTCGGAGAGCGGTGGGCGGATCCGTCCGCAGGTGAGCATTGTGAAGGCGCTCGCCTCCGCCATCTGCATAGGCGTCGGCGGGTCGGTGGGGCGCGAGGGCCCAATCGTCCAGATCGGATCATCCTTCGCCTCGAGCTTGGGCCAGTGGGTGCAGATGTCCGAGACGCGGCTTCGCATCCTCGTGGCGTGTGGGGCGGCGGGCGGGATAGCAGCGACCTTCAACGCACCCATCACGGGACTCTTCTTCGGCTTCGAGATCATCCTCCAGGAGTTCTCAATCGACGCGCTCTTCGCCATAATCCTCTCGGCCGTCTCTGCGGATCTCGTGAGCCAGGCCTTCTTCGGCTCGGCGCCCTTCTTCTCACAGATACCCCATGACCTCGTGGTGACACACGACTACATCTACCTGCTTGTCGCGCTTCTCGGGGTATGCGCTGGATTCGTCGGATACGGGTTCAAGACCGTCTTGTACAAGCTCGAGGACTTCACAGACGCTCTGTGGAAGGGGCGCCCTGAATGGTCGCGTCCTGCAGTGGGAGGGCTGGCGCTCGGAGCCTTGCTTCTCGCACTTCCTGAGATGTACGGGGTCGGCTATCCGGTGATGGACAAGGCCATCTCCGGGCAGACGGTGCTGTGGCTCCTAGTAGTGCTCATGGTGGGAAAGGTCTTCGCCACGAGCCTCACGCTCTCCATCGGCGGCTCGGGAGGGGTCTTCGCGCCTTCGCTCTTCACGGGGGCGATGGGCGGGATGGCATTCGGGGAGATCGCGAAGCACCTCTTTGGCCCGGTTGTCGGTTCGCCAGCGATGTTCGGGGTCGTTGCAATGGGTGCGGTCTTCGGAGCTGCCGCTCAGGCACCGCTCACCGCCATCGCAAGCGTGGGCGAGATGACCGGCAACTTCACTCTCATCCTTCCCATCATGTTGGCCGTGGGCATCGCTACGGCTCTCTCGAAGAGGCTCAGCAACGGCAGCATCTACACGACAAAGCTCCTTCGGCGCGGAATAGACATCGAACGACCGAAGGCGACGAACGTCGTCTTCCAGGCGGTCACGGTTACCGACGCCATGATGCCGCTTTCGGAGATCCATGGTCAGGCAACTGAACCGGCTATCTCACCCGATTCAGCGAACTCGAATGGCCCTGAGACTTGAATCCGCCAACCCTTTCTGTCGTCCCCGCTCCACGAGCACACGCGAATCCTCGACTCCATTGGCTGCTCGCCGGTGGCGGTGTCGCCGGGCTCGTGGCTGCCGCAGCAACGAACCCTTCGGACGCCAGAGCAGCGGCCTCCCAGGACTGGCCGCCATTCGTGCTCGTGACCGGGCTTCTTCTGATCGGCCTGGTGGCTGACGACGACGGCTTGTTCGTCTGGGCTGGGCACCAACTCGCTCGGCTGGCGAGCAGTGGGGCCGTCATGTTCCTAGGGGCCAGCCTCATGGTCGGCGTGGTTACCGCCACCTTGAATCTGGACACGTCGGTGGCCTTCCTCACTCCGGTGTTGGTGTACGCGGCGAGGAGCCGAGGAGAGGGCGAAGCTCCGCTCCTGTATGGGTGCCTGCTTTTCTCCAACGCGGGCTCGCTGTTCCTCCCGGGATCCAACCTGACGAACCTGATCGTCCTCGGTCACCTCCATCTCAGCGGTGCGGCCTTCCTGGCTCGCATGTGGGGCCCGGCGTTGGTCGCAATCGTCGTAACCGCTGTCGTGGTCGCCGGCTTCGAGCATCGAGCCCTAAGGCTGAGCGCCAAGCCCGTGACGCGACCGGAAAGGCCATCGCTCGGTCTCGGACTGACGGCCGTCGTGATCGCGACGGTGCTCGTGGTGGTCCTGCACAGTCCGGCTCTCCCTGTGGTGATTGTGGGCGGCGGTGCCGTCGGGATCCGACTGGTTGCCGGAACGGACCACCCACGGCGCGTTGCCGAGGTACTCGGAGTGCCCTTGCTCACCGGTTTGTTTGGCGTGGCCGCGGCGCTGGGCACCTTGGGCCGGGCGTGGTCAGGACCAGCGACGCTCCTTTCGCATCTCGACCTGTGGGGAACCGCCGTGGTTGCAGCCACAGGCTCGGTGTTGGTCAACAACCTTCCGGCCGCATCGCTGCTTGCCGCCCGCATCCCTGCCCATCCCTTCGCTTTGCTCATCGGGCTCAACCTAGGGCCGAACCTGTTTGTGACCGGATCTCTCGCCTGGTTGCTGTGGCTGCGAGCGGCACGGTTTGCAGGGGCACGACCGTCGATCGTCAAGGCGAGTCGAATTGGTGCGATCGCAGTCCCGCTCTCGATTGCAGCGGCACTGGGGATGCTCTCCGTAACCGGGCATCTCTAGGGATTCCTAGCTTTTCGGGCCCGACGAACCGCGACCCGTGCTGTGAAATCCGACAGCCGCCGAGTTGTCGGGCGAGTGTTGTGCACAGAACATCGCGCAAACCCCAAGATGAAACGGTCCTCCGCCCGCTCGGTGGACACTTCGTGCCATTAGTGGGAACGGCAAGAGGGCTTGGTGAGCCAACGTCATCGAGCGCCGCATCGGCTTGGAAGACAGCGACGATTTCGGTGCACTGCTCACCATTGACCGTAATCGCAAGCTACGAACGAGCAAGACGAAGTGATGATCTGCTTCGCTGCATGCAGATTTCGCCTCACTAGGCTTGCCCGTCGGGAACGTGAACCTCTTGATCCCATCGTGAAACCCCCGGTTACAGCCAGCAAGCCCGTGACGAGAGCGGTGAGCACCGGGACGACGATCAGAGCAGAGCGGAGGGAAGTTG
>DATKIB010000083.1:0-22447 GCA_035509915.1 Acidimicrobiales bacterium
CCTCAGTTCCGGCGCCAGTGCCGCAGCGATCTTGGTCTACGGGGCTGCCGATCACCTATGCAATCCGGCGAAGGGGAAGCAGAGGATCACAACGGTGGCCGAGATCATGGACCTCTTGGCGACATATCACGACGAACGCACGGTCAGGGCAGCTATTGAGGAGTGCGAGGATCGATGCTGGCTCGCGACGCGGCGAGATGGGCAAAAGGCCTGGGAAATCGAAGAGACATACAATCCAGCGCGCATCCCGCCAATCAATCTGTTTCAGATCGATCCACCCGCTACTCCCCAAAAGCGTCCGAAGCGAAAGAATGCTCCACCCAAGAAGGACGAAGCCGGAAACATCGTTCGCTCAGAGCGTAGGCGCTGCGGGGGCACGACGGTCGCTGACAAACCATGCCTCAGATTCGTTAAGGATGGGCTCCTCTGTCCTGTCCACGACACTGATGCATTTGTTGTCCCCATGCGCGCAACTACCCCTCATGCAAGCTATGTAGCCACCTCTAGTGCGTCCGATGTAGCACATGTGGTGCATCCTTTGAACCATCCTGAACAGACGCCTGTTGCATCAAAAGCACCAGGGGGCCTACTTAATCAGCAGTCAGGTATTGGTATTACTGCCTACAGGTGTACTCCGGGGGTTGACTCTGCAGTTGACATTGGGGTTGAAAGGTTGGAATTTGAATTTGACGGCCCCGCTGAACAGGAAGGTTCAGCAGACGAAGACATCCAGGGCAACATAGGCCCCTATGGGCACTCGATGGATCCCTTCTAATGGGTGGCGCCGACTTCCCGCCGATGGTGTGGCCAGATGGGTCTCTGATTGAGATCGGTCAAAAAGTGCGATGCGAGCGTGAGGCTCCCGCAAAAGGATCTTGGCGGAAGTTTGATGGCAAGGTCGGCGTCGTCGGCGCCGTGGTAGCGACAATCACGGAAAGCGGACGCACCGTTTGGATCGGCGAGGTGGGGGTGGACCTAGGAGATCGTGTGGGCCTCGTCTGGTTCCGTCCCGACGAGCTTGTCCTCAGAACATCGGTCACGGGGTCGGAGAGGCCCCTTTCAGCCGCTCTAACGGGCGTCGGGTAGCCAGGCCTCACTTACCGTAGAGCGGGAATCTTTCGCCCAGCTTGGACGGCTTGATACGGGCGGTCGGAGGAGATTCTCAGCGGGCAGCGTCGCGCACTGGAACGGCATCTCGTATGCCCTCATGGCGACCACGAAATCCCAGTCAAGCAACGCATCCCGTTTCCGTTGACATTACCCAACAGAGTGTTGTAAAGTGTCAACGTGCCCGACCGACCGAGGCATCCAAAGAAGGATGTCGAGGAAGCGCTGGATTTTGCCGAGAGCCATGGCTGGACCGTCGAGGCGCCGCGACCTGGGCACCCTTGGGGGAAGGCCATCTGCGGTCGTGACGGACATGACTGCCTGGTGTGGATCTGGTCAACGCCAAGAGTGGCTACCAATCACGCTCGACAGATCCGCCGAGCTGTCTACAGATGCGAAGAAAAGGAGGGCATCGATGCCTGAGTACGAGTTCACCCTTGTGATTGAAGGAGACCTCACGCAGGAAGATGTAGCTCGCGCCCTTTTCGAGGCAGGTTGCGACGATGCAACTTTCGGGGTCATTGACGGAATGGGCTATGGCGATTTCGTTCGAGAGGCTGCCTCGTTCTCCGATGCTGTGTTGGGGGCGATCCGTCAGGTGGAGTCCACCAACTTGCTGCGTGTTCTGCGTGTTGAGCCAGACGACATTGTGACGATGGCGGATATTGCCGACAGACTGGACCGGACCCGCGAGAGCGTCCGTCTACTGATTGCGGGGCGGCGTGGCCCAGGCGGGTTTCCCTCACCAATCTCCCATGGGGTAGAGAGGGGTCGCTTGTGGCGTTGGTCTGATGTGGCCATGTGGCTTGATCAACTTGAACCAGATGAGCTTGAAGCAGCGCACTTCATCGCCGCAGTCAATGCCACGTTGGAGCTACGACGCCATCTTCCGGTGCTGAATGACTACCTGGCTGCGAAAGAGATCCAAGCTCTGATTTGAGACGCTCGGGCTAGAAGGGACACCGGACGACGCCGTAATTTGGCCAGGGAGCGATATATCGGCGTGTGCTTGGCCTCCGGCAGCCAGTTCCGCCACGGCCCATTAGTCAGACCCGTCCGCACCTGTTCCGGGCCGCGGATACAGGGCGGCTCCTCGCCGGGCCAGGTGCGCGTCCAGATGAATATCACCGGTGAGCGTTACCAGGTGGCCCCTGTTGCAAGCGCGCTAGCTAGGACGCCGGGTCATGGGGACGGGCTAGAGCTTCCGTCCTAGAAGCGATCGCCGCAGATAGTCGTTGAAGGAGTCCGCAAGTAGCTTTCGGCGAGCCGCAAAGAAGGCATCAGCCTGCTTGATTCTCCAGATCAACGGGTCCAGGGGCACACACTGGCTTTCAAGGATGGCGGGTTTGATGTCCGCCAAATAGACCTCCGGTCCAGTGTGCGAAATCGCCTTGTTCACATCACTGGTTACAAACGCAATGTTCGCAACGGTGTCAGCGCTACGGCGAATGGACTCGGGAAACTGTCGACGAGGAAAGATGTGGTGACGGTCGATGTTGTCGTCGAGCAGGATCGTCTGTCCGGTGAAGAAGTCCTTTACCTTTTTGTTCTTGCATGCAACGTAGCTGGCAAACATGCCACCCCTGTCATTGAGTGCGCCCGCGAAGTCGCTGGGCTTGGCAAGCAGGGATGTTCGCCTTTGGCGCAGATTTCTCAGAAGTGCACCGATGGGATCCTCCGCCCTACACGCCCGAAGGTCTTGGTCTAGAGCGGTTTCGCTCGCGCCGCTGTAACGGTGCATCAGTGCTGCAAGCGCGAGCCACGCTGCCAGGCCTCGTGGGTCACGGTCAATGGGACGGGTGTTTGCCACGATGGCGATTACAGGAGCGAGAAGTGCCCCGGACCACAGAATGTCCATGTTTACGAGTCCAAGCTCCGATCGAATGAGGGCACAGGCAGTAAGGGTCGCCTTCTCCGTCTCCCGCCACGCCTTCATCACATCCGCCCTTGGCATCTCGTGGAGCGGGGTTTTGACGTGGGCGTTTGGTGTGGCGAGAAATGCGCAAACCCTGAACAGATGCATGACTGTCAATCGTGGGAAGCCCTTGGTCTCCAGCTTCTGCATGAAGGGGACTACTTGATCGGCGATGAGACCGGTGTGGCGCGCTGCGATCTGGGCGCTTTCGATGTCCTGCTGCTTCAGACGAACTCCCAGAGAGTTGATCCGCGTGAAGGCGTCGACTGCGGCATCAAAGCTGTGGTCGAGCATTAGTACAACCGGGACGTCGTAGTCGAGGAGCGACCGCACCCTCTCATATGAGTCTTCAAGCTTTTTGCCCTTGTTGCTGGCAGGCAGCTCGCGGCGCAGCTCGCGGTAAGTGGCGTCGTCGAACAAGTCCGCCACACGCACCCAGGTTGGATCATTCCGCGTTGCGGCGTTCGCGTTGCTAAACTCGTCCGTTGCGGGATTGAACACGACATCTATGCCTTCATCGCCGCTGGCAACTCGTGAGAGGGTCATGACGCGCTGTTGGCCGTCAATGAGCCAGTGCATCTGACCAGCCGCCGGCTTGGGGGCCGTACGACGTGCCCTGGCTCCGTCGGCACTTCGCCAGTACAAGAGAGTCGAAATCGGGAACGACCGATAGAGCGAGTCCAGGAGTCTTGGTGCGCGGCTCTTGTGCCACACGTAGTCCCGTTGGAACTCGGGGATCACGATGCGACCGGCCCGATAGTCAGCAATGAGTTGTCGCACCTTGACCGTGTCGATCTTCAGCGTTGGGGTCGCCATAAGGCCGAAGTCTATGACCGTTACCCCTTTTATGTCCCTGAATAACCTTGACCTCGGCCGAGGACAGGCGCTGCAATCCAACCGTTCACCCAGGGTCGATCGTCTCGCCGCCTCCACGGCCTCCAACGCGAGCTCCAAGCGTGTTCAACGGTGTGCCTCGGCCGGAGTGCCTGGCCAGTTCGGTTCATCTCGCGACGCCGCGCTCTTGTGGCACTCCAACTGCTCGACGCCTGACGAGCGAGCGGGTCCTCGCCAGCGCTCACGGTATCGTCACTGCTTCCTGCTTCATGTTAGTAAGCCGACCGTCCGAAAAATGATGCCGCGTTGCGCGTGGTGCGTCAGGAGCAAAATCTGCCCCTACGCGTGGGAAATGTGGCGCCGCATTCGGACTCAAGCCGTCTCAGAGACTCCCGGAGACAGATAGTCGGCATAATGTCTTTGGTTCAATTCAGACGCCACCAACTGGTCGCGTTTCGCGCTGTGCCTCAGAGTTCAGAATGCGACGCTCGTCGACTCACCGTGATCGAACCTCTCCTCTACGCGTGGGAATCCTGCTTCGTCGTGCAAACGCTCAAACCGCGTCGCAGCGAGTTCCGAAGCCACAGACTGCAACGAGAGGGAACCTCAGTCGGGCGGCATCATCTCGTCGGCAAGGTCAAGCAAAGCGTCTTCCTTTTGCCCCACTCCCGAAGCCAGCTCAATGTTCCCGTTAACAACTTGGAGCATGTACTGGCCACTGGGGAGCCGCGTCCAGACCAACGTGCGAGACATTGTCTCCTTCGCCAGACGCTCAATTGCTCTTGCGTCTGGTGTCAGAGGCTCTTTGGGTGCTGGCGGCTCGGCTTTGGGCTGTTTGGTTCGCGATGCCGCAATGGCTGCGGTCACTGCACCCTGGCGAGCATTGGGGGCGGCGGCGGCGGCAGCGATCTGGGCCGAAGATCGGGCGTGCATTTGGGCAGCATGTTGGACGGCGACATTCATCACGAGCAGCCTATCGCCCGAACACGTGTTCGTAGCAGGCTTTGGGGAATTTGTCATCCGCAACGTGTTAACCCGGTGAAATGGACTACCCCTCCGGGAGACCTTAATTCTGCACCTCTGACCTGCGACTTTGATTGCTGGATCTCTTGATTCCTGACCTGAACTGGACTAGAGTCTAGTTCATGACCAATGCGGCTTTGTGGATTCGGGTGAGCACGACCCACCAGACGACCGAGAACCAGGTCCCTGACCTGGAGCGCTTCACAGAGCACCACGGCTACGCCACCACCGAGCGGTACGAACTGAGCGAGTCAGCCTGGAACGGCGGGACTGAGGGCGGCGAGTACCGAGCGACCTTGCAGCGAGCACTGGACGACGCCTGGCAGGGCAAGTTCAACGTCCTAGCTGTCTGGGCACTGGACAGGATCACCAGGGAGGGCGCTGATGGAGCGCTACGAATCATTCGGCAGTTCCGCGAGCGAGGCTGCACCGTGGTCTCGGTGAAGGAGTCCTGGCTCAACGGTTCCCCCGAAATTCAAGACGTACTTGTCGCATTCGCGGGATGGGTTGCGGAGCAGGAATCACGACGGCGCAGTGAGCGTATCCGAGCGGGCCTGGAACGACGCAGGGCCGAAGGCAAGCCCGTCGGCGGCGCTGTCTCAAAGCGTGGTAGGGACCGCAAGCCGCGGCGAACTGAGGGTTACAAGCAAGCCTGGGCGCGGCGGAAGCTTGTGGAGGCGGTTTCTTAGACCCTCCTTCACCTACGGGTAGCGACCCCAGAGGCGTATGCTCGCAGTACTTGTCCTCCGAAAGCCGAGCCGCTGCCATGCTGTAGCGGCGGAGAGGCGAGTGCCATAGTGAAGGATCAAGTTCAGGGTCGGGGACCCTGGGGCGTGGCACTTCAGCATCCGTGCGCGGTCGGACAGGGGTCTTGCAGAATTGGTGCTTGTAGCTGACACAAACTGTGCTTCGGCCCTGCTCTTTCAGTGTCTTCTGCCGGGGTGTTTACCTTATGAGTTGGGTCAACTCCTCCAGCCTTTCGACCGGAAAGGATGATTGCACCCAAGACTCGGTGTAGCCGTCGAACTGGCGAGTCGGTGGCCCGACTTTCCGGCTGCGTAACACCTTGAGAATCTTCTGCTCAAGGTCATGCACGTCATTTCCTGGCATCGGTCCAACCTGATCGATCAAGTGCCACCCTCGGGTTTCGTGAAGCCCGATACGTGATTGTGGGACGTTGGAGATACCAACCTTGAGGAGACTCCAGTCTTCGTGCGCGATCAGATAGAGGTAGCCGGGCATATCAGAACTGAAGCCGTAGCCCGTGCAACTAGGGCAGCCTGCTGCATTCCTGCGAGTGCGGCTTGCTACTGTTGCAACCCAGGCGTGGCCCTCAATGCACCGCCATGGGAGCTTTTTCTTACTCCCACTCACGACAGTCGTAGGGTTCCAGCCGTCAGCCTCGGCCACTAACTCGGGGTGCCTGCTTGCCAGGTCGTTGAATCCGACGAGCAGTTGCCTACCCCTGCACACTGGACAGTTGTTCCCCGAGAGACGACTGGCGACAATCGCGTCCCACTCGTGGCCCAGCTCGCAGCGCCAGTGGCGCTTTTCATTCAAGCCCGCCATGCAGGTAGCCGGATCCCAACCGAACGCTTGCGTAGCAAGGTCGGGATGCGTCGTGGCGAGGTCATTGAAACCAGGCCACAGCTTGTGATGGGAGCAGTAAGGACAATCGGAGCCGCTGGATCGAACATCGACTCGCGTCGTCCATTCGTGGTCAAGGTCGCAGCGCCACCGAAGGAGCTTTGGGGTTCCACTACCGATTGCCGTGGGGTCCCAGCCAACCGCCTGAGCAGCTAGTTTGGGATGGGTCGTACCGAGGTCGTTGACCCCCTTGATGATTCTTCGTTTTGTGCATATTGGGCAGCCCGATCCATTTGCTCGGTGACTTATGCGGGCTTCCCACTCGTGACCTGCCTCGCATCGCCAAACACGCTTCTCGCTGCTGCCAGAGGTGACGGTGGACGGGTCCCAACCGACTGCCTGAGAGGCAAGGTCTTGGTGTTCGATGGCGAAGTTGCCGTGTCGTTCTCTTTCGGGGCGGTTGGCGCAGATAGGACAGCCACTATGGCGACGAGCGCGCTCGCTAACCAGAGCGTCCCACTCGTGACCCTTTTCGCATCGCCACTGTCTTCTGCTCTTGCTACCCGAGACGATCGTTGAAGGGTCCCAGCCAAAAGCCTCGGAAGCTAGTTCTGGGTGGGTCGTAGCAAGATCATTGAATCCCTTCAGGACCTGGCGACATGAACACACGCGGCAGCGGCTGCCGTTGATACGGCTGCGAGGAGTGGCCTCCCATTCGTGACCGACGTCGCATCGCCAACTCTTGATCTCTCCACTTCCTGCGATGACTGAGGAAGGGTCCCAACCCACTGCCTGTGCCGCAATCTCAGGGTGGCAAGTAGCAAGATCGTTGAAGCCCTTGAGGACTTGGCGGTTGCCGCAATAGGGGCATCCGTTCCCGGCGCGAGTGCGGCTAAACACCCTGGCCATCCATTCGTGGTCGAGGTCGCAGCGCCATAGGAGTTTCCTATTGCTGCCAGCCGACACTGTCGCTGGGTCCCATCCATCGGCTTGTGCTGCGAGTTCTGGGTTAGTGAGCGAGAGAGGTTCGGCCCTCATCCAAAGAATCTTAGGGGCAGTCGCCATCACTGAGTAGGGACTCGCCGCTCGATTTGGCATCCGAGCCGTCATACGCTTGGGTGTCCTTTGGAGGAGACATGGCGGAGCGGCCATCGGTAGCGGAGGAGTTGGCGAAGCTCGTTGACCTGCGCGACCGCGGCGTTTTGACGGACCAAGAATTTTCGATTCAGAAGGCTCGCGTGTTGGGGGTTTCGAGCCGACGCACCGTGATGCAACGCGAAGACGGCGAGCATGACCAGGACGAAACTAGCGGCCCACCTGTACATGTTGAGTCCGTTGGAGCCGATGACGATGGTTCGAGCAAGCTGGTTGTAGCACCGACCAACATGACGGAGGGCGAGGAAGATCACACAAGCGTCAGAAGGTGGGATTGGGGGACTCTCACATTCGGCAATTCAAATAAGAGAGCGCCCATGCGGCATTGGCGCTGGGTCGCGATCGCAGTGGTCGTCATTGGAATGACATTTATCGCAGTGGTCGCGAGTTCGGCTCAGGGCCCGCCGCCTGTATCATTGACAATGGCAGTACCGCTCAGTTCATGGAATCAGCTCATCAACTATCTGGCCAACCGGCCGGACAATGGTTTTTGAAACATTCGACCCTCATTGTCGGCAGATGCGAGGACGTTCCTTGCTTCACATCTCTGTGAAGATCCGCCCAGGAAAGCACCAACCAACTGGACTCCACCACTCCCAATCGAATCGGCGCAAACCGCAGTGTCGATCACGTTTTATGTCCATCTGACGAGCGATGACACGACTCTGGCAAACGAATGGCTCCGGAAAAATGACTGCGCGAGCTATTCAATTACGTCGATAAGAGAGGATTACGAGACAAACTTCTCAGCCCAGGGTGTCGCCGCCATCATCCAGAATGACAAGATCTATCCACCCACGGGAACAGCCACTGGAACCACAAACGCAGCCACAGCCGCAACGACTACCACCACGATCCAGTTTCCTAGATACTCTTCGGGCCCGTCACCTTCGTGGTCCCTTAGTTCGCCAACTTTTCCAGCTGCCACTCCACCAGCTGAAATCACGGAGTGTCAAAACGACATACCTAGTGGCGAGCCCACATCTATCTGGACCAGTTGCAGCGAGAACGGCAACCATCGGGGCTATCCAGCGATAATTGACGTTGAATGGCGTTCCTGGACCGACCTCATCGCGACCGGGGAGGGCACCTACACAACGGGTCAATCCAGCTCGGGGCAAGCCTACGCGTCTCAATGGGGCATCGATGTGTCATTGTCGTCGCCACAGTGGTATGACGGCGATTTTCTGTTCACATATGTGCAGATTACGTGCGACTCCTCTGTGCATTCGCCCAATGGACAACGTGATACCCCAGGAGACTGTTCGGACATGGCTTTTCCAGTTCCACAACCAAGCGGGAATTGATGCGTGACGAACCCTTCATTGCGGATGAGTTAGCGAAGCTGGCTGACTTGCGCGACCGCGGAATCCTTACAGACGAGGAATTCGCTCAGCAAAAGTCGATCCTGCTCAACGACAGGGAGGTAGACTTTGACGTTCGGTACGACATGTCTGCGAATTCGGCGCAAGAGATTGATGCTCTTACACGGTACCTCAATGATGCAGGCATTGAGTACGTCTGGGACGAGAACGAACTCGTTCTCCCGCGACGTTATGAAATAGAACTCGACAAGATTCTTGTAGATGAAGGCGTTGCGTCGAGGCGGCCTTCAGCTATAGAGCCCACAGTGGGAGCGCGCCGGCAGTCCCCATCTACCATGCCTGCGGGCGCCTGGCTGTCGATTATCGGCGGAGGATTGGCGGCATTGGGCAGCTTTTTGCCCTGGTCCTCCGCGACAATCGCCGGTGTGTCCGATACTCGCAACGCCTTCCAGTTAGGCCCTAGCGAGGGTTTCAGCGCCGATGGCGTGTTTCTCCTGCTCCTCGGGGCAATAGCCGTCATTATTGGGATCGTTCGCCTAACGAACTCCGAGATGCCGCGGTATCTTCAGCGCTCTCCAATCGTCCTTGGATTGGGAGTGGCTGGGGTTGCTATCAACCGAATCGGAGGCATCAACGACTATGTTCACAAGATAGATAACAGTTGCTCAAGCATCTGCACCGCTGCGATCGGCTTTGGCGTCTACACCACCTTCGTCGCTGCCGCGTTGCTGCTTTTGGGAGGCTTCGTTCTTCGATCACAAGCTAGTCAGTGGTCGGTAGACACTTCGCTGTCACGATTTGCGGACGTTCCACCTCCACCCACACTTGATGTGATGTGGCGATGTCCGGGGTGCGGATCGGAGTGGACCAATAACGTGTCAGGAGACAGGTGTCCCGACTGTGGCTGCTCTCTTCAGTGGGTCGGATGATTTGGGTACTCGGAAAAGTACGTGATCGGTTGTACCCGGTACCGGATTATTGATAGGGGTACGCGAGGCAGTCCGGGCGTGCTGCGGGCAGGCGGACGGGACCAAGACTCGTGTCCGCGGCTTGTCCGCAAGAGACCATAAAATCGTGGAAACTACAGTCATGTGATGAGAGGAGTTTTCGCAGGTAACAACCGTTAGGACGTCTAGACCTTCAGAATCCGAGACACCCGCTAGGTTGAGAGTTCGAGTCTCTCCCCCGGAGCGATCGGAGCACGTCGGACCTCGCTCTGCGCTCCGCTCCCGGTGACTAGCCGGATCCGTGGTGCTCCGAAGGTCTCCACGTGCACGAGGGGCCGTAGCTCAGTGGTCAGAGCAGGGGACTCATAATCCCTTGGTCGTGGGTTCGATCCCCACCGGCCCTACAAGCCGAAAATTATTGACGAGATTGCGACCGACAGGCGGGTGTCACGAGCTGGCTGATATGTACCGCACGCGGCCCTTTGGCACCGATTCGTCCTAGGGACAGGACTCGGAGCAAGAGGCCCTTTCGAGGAGCAGATCCCTTTCGCGAACGTTCCGGGTCATAGATGCCGCCCTCTCGAACTCCGCACGCGCCTCCTCCCTCCGCCCGAGGCGCTCGAGCAGATCGCCCCGAACGCTCGGCAGCCAGTGGTAGTTCTTCAGGGCTGGTTCGTCGGCCAGGGCGTCCACCAACTCCAGGCCGGCTGCGGGTCCCTCCGACATCGAGATGGCCACGGCCCGGTTCAGCTCCACCACCGGGGACGGAGTCAGCTCCATGAGCTGCCGATAAAGCACGGCAATCGCCGTCCAGTCGGTGTCCTCGAAACGAACTGCTTGCGCGTGACACGCGGCGATCGCTGCCTGGAGTGAGTACGGGCCGTCACCCGCCCGACGCAGGGCCTCGCTGCCGCGGCTTATGAGCATTCGGTTCCACCTGGACCGATTCTGGTCCGCGAGTAGCACTGGCTCACCCGTCGGTCCCGTCCGAGCCGCAATCCGCGAAGCCTGGAATTCGAGGAGCGCCACGAGGCCGTGGACCTCCGGCTCCGCCGGCATCAGACCTGCGAGGACGCGAGCGAGGCGAAGCGCGTCCTCGCACAGACCCGGACGCACGAGATCCTCTCCGGCCGTAGCGGCGTAGCCCTCGTTGAAGACGAGGTAGATAACCTCGAGAACCGACGCCACGCGGGCAGCCCGGTCGGACCCGTATGGGACCTCGAAGGGAACCTCGGCCTCGGCTAGCGACCGCTTCGCGCGGACGATGCGCTGGGCGATCGTCGGCTCCGAGACCAGGAACGCGCGGGCAATCTCGTCCGTAGTGAGACCGCCGATCAGCCGCAGCGTCAGAGCGATACGGGCGTCAGGCGACAGTACCGGATGGCACGCGACAAAGATCAGGCGCAGGAGATCATCGTCGATCCCATCGGCGTCCGGCGGTTCGATCGGGGGCACATCCTCCAGCGTCCGACCAACTTCCGCCAGCTTACGAGCGTATGTCTCCTTGCGACGCACGAGATCGATCGCACGGTGCTTGGCAGTGGCCATGAGCCAGGCACCCGGATTGCTCGGGGTACCTGTCTCTGGCCACGCCTGCAGAGCAGCCACTAACGCGTCCTGTGTGATCTCCTCGGCGATCCCAACATCCCGCACGATGCGCGCGACGCCTGCGATGATGCGCGCGGATTCGATCCTGAACACCGCTTCGACCGAATCGGTTGGCGCTGACGCCGGCACGACCACCCATCAGAGCAGCCGCGTTCTGGTGGAGCAAGGGCTGCCTGGTCAGCTTTCTGCGATCTCGCGGAGCTCGGCGGTGACGAACCAGTGCTCCGGATGGATCTGCAAGAACCGCTTGGTCCACTCGACGGCTTCGGCCTTGTCCTTGGCCTGGAGGATGGCGTAACCACCGACGACTTCCTTGGTCTCCGTGAAGGGCCCGTCCTTGTAGCTGAGCTTGCCGTCGGTCCAGGTAATCCGGGTGCCCTCGGAAGTCGGGGTGAGCCCGGCAGTGTCCAGCATGACCCCGGCCTTTGTGATCTCCTCGAACAGGGCTCCCATGCGCTCCGCGAATTCGGGGCTCGCGCTCAGGTCGGGGGGATTTTGTTCGTCAACGCGGATCATCGAAAGGTAACGCGGCATGGTGACTCCTTTGTCGGGAGGGCGGGACCTTCCCAGCCTCTCACTATCGCGTCGAATAGGTGGCAGCCAGATCGACATGCCCTCGAGAATTCTCCTAAGAATTGTCCAAGCGACAACCCACGTTCCCTTGGCAATCTTCTGACCCGGAGGCGGGACCTCGCTGGGATTTGGCACAATAGGGAACGAGACGAGCATTTGAAGGGATAAATCGCATCGGCGGGCGCGTAAGGTGCTGATGTGCCCTGGTTGCAAACGAGGAATCGCCTGATTCAGTCGATTCAGAAAGTCCGTCATCAACCCTGTGGTCAAGCTGGCGTGGGGGCTGGGACCGTCGAAAGACGCGATGTTTGAGATGGGCCTGACCACACGGCGCCATGGGCTCAAGATTCGACCTGTCGACAGTGCTAGCAACCGTGCCGCGCTCGATGATGGTCGAGAGATGGCTGTGACGTCTCTGCTTCGGCGAGGCGGCAAGATTGCCGCGGTCGCCGCACATAGGAGCGCCAGGATCGGTTGGCACGCCGCGGCGAGCAGGCTTCGCCCTCACGACATCGACCAGGCCGGATCGTTCCCCCTTCAGCTCCGACTTGCCCTAGAAGAACTCGGGCCGACATTCGTAAAGCTCGGACAGTTGCTGTCGGCCCGCTCCGATATCACCCCCCCACAGGTGCAACAGGAGCTGTCGAAGTTGCTGGATCACGCACCGAACATCCCGCAAGCGAAGCTCGTGACAGAGCTCGAGCGGAGCCTGGGATCACCCTCGGGCTCCCTTTTTGCCACCCTCGAGATGGTACCCGTGGCCTGCGCGTCGATTGGTCAGGTGCACCGGGGGACTCTTCACAACGGCCTCCGCGTCGCAGTGAAGGTGCGGCGTCCCGGGGTCCGAACTGATATTGATGCCGACTTCTGGTTGCTACGTAAATTGGCTCACCTGCTCGCTCGCGTTTCGGCCCGAGTACGGGCTTACGACCCGGTAGCAATCCTCGACGAGTTCGCAGCCTTGCTGCATTCGGAGACCGACTTCAAAACCGAAGCCGGTAATCTCGAAGCGGTCCGCCGCACGTTCGAAGTGAGCGATGCCGTCACGATCCCACGCGTTCTGACCGACATGAGCGGCGAATCCGTCTTGGTCATGGACTGGCTCGAGGGCATTCCCCTTAGCAATCGGGAACGCCTGGAAGCGGCTGGGACTGATCGCGCTGGGCTCGCTCGAGCGATCCTACAGGCCTACGCAATGATGATCTTCCAGTGCGATCGCTTCCACGCCGACCCGCACCCTGGCAACCTCATTGCCCTCGAGGGAGGGCGCCTTGGCCTGATCGACTTCGGCGAGGTCGGTTCGGTGGGGCCCGCCGAGCGCTCCGCCCTCCTAGAAATGATGAAAGCGGTGCTTGGCCGAGACGGCGAAGCCCTCGCCGGCGTTGTGCTCTCCGTGAGTCGAACCACGCGCCCGATCGACCGCGCCGATTTTGGCACGCAACTTGCAACGCTTCTCGACCCTGTAGTCGATGCAAGTTTGAAGGACGTGAGGCTAGGCGAAATGTTGGGTCGACTACTCCACCTTCTGCGCAACTCGGGGATCGTGCTCCCTTCGGACCTGGCCATATTGATCAAGACGATGATCGAATGCGAAGCGACGACCAACGAGCTCGACCCAACGCTGTCGATGCTTGACCTCGTGAGTGAGCTTGGTACCTTCGCGCCCACGCCACGAACTACGTCACGTGAGACATCTCTCAGCGAGTCGTCGAACTAGGAGCGACGCCGACGGGTCGTGACCCTCCCATCGTCGGTCTAAGCATTCGAATTCAGCATCTTCGCAGCTCAGGTCACCACCCCATGACGTCTGGGCTGGCGTTGGGACACAGTTCGCCGGGCGTTCTCGTCCGCTTCACGGCGTGGTAACCCTCGTCCGTTACCGTCCCACACGAAGGCGACGGGTGCTGCGGAGGAAAGGGTGATGTTGACGAGAAGGCGAACCAACAGATACGGCGAGCTGGTCAAGGACCACTTTCGGCCGGCTGAGCTGAAGCGGCTCCGAGGGCTCGGTACCCATGTGCGGACCAAGGAAGGCACTGAACTGACGAGGTCCGGTGAACGCGGGCGGGAGGCCATGCTCGTCCTTTCGGGCACGGCCGCGTGCCTGGTGGGCGGCAAGGAGGTGGGTTCCATAGGACCCGGCGAGTTCGTGGGGGAGGTCGCCCTCCTCGATCATGGACCCCGGACTGCCACCGTGATCGCCGAGACCCACATGGAGCTGCTCGTCTTCGACCGGCCCGAGTTCGACACCCTGGTGGAGAGGTCCCCAACGCTTGCGCGGCGGATGCTCGTCGCTCTTGCGGGGCGGTTGCGGAGGGCCAACGAAGCGGCCGAGCCCTAGGTCGAGGGCACGAAGCAGACTCAAGCGCGCCGGACCCCGAGGACCCTCACCCGCGGCCGTGGGGCGCCATTACGCAGCTCTGGCGGCGGCCACGTGTGGCAGGGCGAGGATCAACTGCAAAGGTTCACCCGTTTCCTGCCCGAGCGCTCGTCGAGCGAACGCAGCGAGCGCTTCCTCGTGCGCGACGTACGCAACTGCCACTTCGCGGTCGCGCTGGTCGGTCGCCAGCTCTACGAGCTTGCGGTACTTGGCGAGGAACTCGGCCGTGATCGGTCCGAACGAGGTGAGGAACTCCTCCCACGTCACTCCCGCCAATCCCTTTGCAAGCTCGGTGGCTGTCTTCACGGTGGCGGCCGTATCGCCGCGGTCGAACTCGTGCCGTTCGAAGACAGGTTCGGCGAGCTCCTTGGTCGCCCGCTCGAGGAGCGTCAGGATCTCGAGCTGACGACGGTGGTCAGCATCCTTCTCGCGCTCGGCCATGAGCCCGAAGAGGATCTCGCCGAGCACCTCACCCTGGTAAGACTCCACCCACAGCTCGTGCTCATCGGTTTGCTGTTCGCTCATGCCAGCAATCTAGGACCGCTGCGCGGCACCCGCCACCGTCTCGCTCAGTTGTTGCGCCCTGGCCGACCTGGCTGTCCGCGATCGGTGATCCGCTACTTCGCGGCTCGTCGCGGGTCGTCCCAGATACCGAATCCCTTCCAGATCGCCTTGGAAGGCCCTGTCACGATGCCGAGCTCGACCGCCAGCTCTCGCACCTTGCGCAAGGTGTCCTTCACAAACTGCTTCGACTCGGGATTGTGCCCATACGCCTCGGCGAGCACTTTTCTCGGGACACCGTAGGTGCGTGCCACCACCTTCGGGAGTGTGAGCATCTGGGAGGACATCTGCCCAAGGATGAACGGGGTCTCGATCGCCAGCACTTGGCGCTTCAACCATCCGAGCTTCGGCACCTTGCGCTTCAGGTAGTGGCGCGCGAAGGACAGATGTCGGGCTTCCTCGGTCACGTGTATGCGCATGATCCGCTCGAGCAGCGGGTGGACCTCGTGGTCGGCGCGAAGGGCCTGGCGCTGGACGTGGTCGATCGGGTCCTCGCCTCCCAGGACGAACAGGAAGAACAGCTCGGGAAAGCGCCGTCCCAGCTTGATCACGCGGCGAGCACCGAACTCCATGTGCCACGGCAGGCCCGGCACTTCGAGGCCCGTGCGATTCACGAACTCCTGGAACATGAGGGAGTGGTGCGCTTCCTCGATCACCTCGTGGTACGCGTAGCGGAACTCGGGAGAGCCGTTGGGGAGACGCGCAGCGAACTCGAGCAGTCCGCGCTTCAAGATGCTCTCGAACTGCAGTCCGACCTTCATGTTCACCGCTATGCGGTGGAGCCCGATGCGCGAGCGGGTGCCCGCGGGTTGCGAGCGGTACCAGTCGTGGCAGGCCAAAGGATCGGTGTGGGGGAGCTCCCAGCGGGGGTCGTCGGGATCGACGGCCATTTCGGGCTCGTCCCACGGGACGTCCGCATAGGAGTCGAAGTGTTTCACGACCGATTGCCGGCTCAGCCGCTTCAGTAGGTCGACGTAGGCGTCCTCTTGTGTGGCATCTGTGGTCGTCTCCTCGTCGAGCAGCGAGGTGATCGTGTCGCTCATCTGTTACCTCTCATGTCGGCTTCGAACGTGCAGGGCAGAGCAATCAGAGATGCCAGCTTGTCCGGCAGGTCGTCCCAAGTGATCGCTCACCTCTTCATCGAGGGGTGCTGGTTGGCGATGATTGGCAGCAGGATCCTGCGCGGTGTCATGTACGACACGAACGCGGCCACCCGGTTGGGCAGCCCCGGCAGCACCACCGCGCGCCCGCGCTCGAGCCCCTCTACCGCCGCGCGTGCGACCTGGGCGGCAGGTACCCACATGATCTTCGGGACGCTCGAGTCCGCCTCGCCCTCGACGAAACCAGCGACGTCCTCGAACTCGGTCTTCACAGGCCCCGGGCAAAGGACGGTGACGCTCACCCCCGTTCCGCGAAGCTCCTCGCGGATCGCCTGGCTGTAGGAGAGGACGAACGCCTTGGAGGCCCCGTAGCCGGCCTGCCCGGGCAGTGGCTGGAAGGCGGCAACCGAAGCCACGTTGAGCACCGCCCCGCGCCCGGCCGTCACCATCTCCGGCAGGAACAAGGTGCACAGGTCGACCACCGCCTCCACGTTGGTGCGGACCATCGCTGTCTCGCGCTCGTGCTCAGAGCGGTTGACGCGACCGGTCGTGCTGAACCCGGCGTTGTTCACGAGGACCGAGACCTCGAGGCCGCGCTCTTTGAGTGCCGGCGGCAGCTCTGAGCGAGCCTGTGCGTCCGTCAGGTCGCAGGGGATCACCTCCACCTGGACGCGGTGCGCAGAGCGAAGCTCGTCGGCGAGGATCTTGAGACGGTCCTCGCGGCGTGCGACGAGGCTGAGCCCGTGCCCGCGCTTGGCGAGCTCGCGGGCGATGTCGGCCCCGATGCCCGAGGAGGCCCCGGTCACGAGGCAGGTCGTGGTGTCAGAAGGTGCAGGGAGTGCCATGAGGCAAAGGGTAGGAGGTCACCGGCCGGTTCGGGAAATACGCCGGCCTCGAGCTCTCGAGGGCGCACTCAGGCCTGGCGGAGCCAGCTGCGGTCGAGCGCACCGACCCCCGGGCAGCCCAACAACGACAACGTCCTTCGCATCTCCGTCTCGAAGATGTGGAGCATCCGGGTCACCCCCTCCTGGCCTGCCGCGGCCAGCGCATAGAGATAAGGACGCCCCACGAGCACAGCGCGCGCCCCGATGGCCAGCGCCTTCACCACGTCGCCCCCGCGTCTCACCCCGCCGTCCATGAGGACCTCCAGCCTGTCCCCGGCCGCGTCCACCACCTCGGGGAGCACCCGGACGGTGGCGGGGGCCCCCTCGAGCTGTCGACCTCCGTGGTTGGAGACGACGACTGCGTCGGCACCGGCCTCGGCCGCGAGCAGCGCGTCTTCACCCGACAGCACTCCCTTCACGAGCAACGGGCCCTTCCATCGGCCCCGGATCCAGGCGACGTCGTCCCACGTGAAGGGGGAGGCGAGCATGGCCACCGTGCTCGCCGAAGAGGCCGCACCGACGGGCGCGCCGTCCGGCGCTCCGCGGTCCGCTGCGGCCGTCACCGGCGCGCCGGGCGCCCTCTGCGACAGGCTGACTCCGGCTCGCAGCATGCGGAGGCCCCAAGCGGGTCGGGCGAGGATCTGCGGGCCGAGACGCAGCGCCGTGTGCACGTCGAGGTGCAGAGCGCCGTCCACGCCGTTTCGCAGGTCGCGGTCGCGCTTTCCAAGCGCCGGGGTGTCGATGGTCACGACGAGCCCCTCGAACCCGGCCGCCTCGGCGCGGCCCATCAGCTGCTCGGCAACGTCGCGCCCGGTGGCGTAGAGCTGGAACCAGCGGGGCCCGGGCTCTGGGGCGAGGTCCTCCGGAGCCACCCCCGCCACCGTGCTCAACACGGACACGGTCCCCGCGCGCTTGGCTGCCCTGGCGGCGCCCCGCGCGCTGTCGGGGTGCATGAGGCTCACGAGCCCGCAGGGCGCGAGGAGCACCGGCAACGACACCGGTGTGCCTAGGACAGTCGTAGCGAGCTCGGGGCGCCCGACCTTCACCCCCATGCGCGGGCGAAACGAGATCTCCCGGAACGCACCCACGTTCTCGCCCATCGTCACCTCGTCCTCGGCACCCCCGTCGATGTAGTCGAACACCGCACGCGGAAGGCTGCGGCGGGCGATGCGCCGGGCGGATTCGACGTTGTGGATGCGGTCGGCGCTCTGCACTGGCACGACCCTACCCAAGAGATCTCCGTCGGCTACCCCGTGGGCCCGGTGGCGAGCTGCACCTCGGCGCTGTGCTGCTGGCCGGAGCGGTCGGTCCATCCGACCTGCACCGTGTCGCCGGGGTGGTGGGTCTCCATCAGGTCGGAGAGGGAGGTCGGGGAGTCGACCGCCTGGCCGCCGAGCGAGTCGATCACGTCGCCGGGCTCGAGGCCGGCCTGCGCGGCGGGCGATCCGGACACGATCCTTGCGACCTGGGCGCCCGTGCTACCAGAGGCGCTCGAGCTGCCCGAGCCCCCGAGCCCGCCGCCTACCGCTTCGACCTCGACGCCGAGGAAGGCGGCCGGGCCGATGTGGACGGTGGAGGAGGCGTCACCGGCTTCTATCTGCTTGGCGATCGAGATCGCCTGGTCGATCGGGATGGCGAAGTTGGAGCTCGAGCCCGACTGGAGCTCGAAACCACTCGACGCCGCAGTGTCGATCCCGAGCACCTTGCCCGACGTGTCGACGAGCGGGCCTCCCGAGTCGCCCGGCTGCAACGTGGCGCTCGTCTGGATGAGCCCGCTCAGCTGCTCGGAGCTGCCCGAGACCGCGTCGCTCGCGGTGATCGATTGGTCGAGCGCGCTCACGCTCCCGCTGGAGACGCTCGGCGTCCCGCCCGCCCCGCCGGCGTTTCCTATCGCGATCACTGTCTCTCCCACGGTCGCGCTGGAGGAGTTGCCTAGGTCCACCGTGGTGAGCCCCGACGCGCCGTTCAGCTGGAGGACGGCGATGTCCTCGGACGCGTCGGTGCCCACGACGGTCGCAGAGTAGGTGCGCCCGTTGCCGATGTCGGTGACGCTGACGCTCGTTGCTCCGTCGACCACGTGGTTGTTGGTGAGCACCACGCCCGATGAGGCGATGACGATGCCCGTACCCGCCGCGGAGCCGGCCTGGTAGCCGAGCTGGGTGTTGACGTCGACGACCCCGGGATCGACGCGAGACGCGACCTGTGATGCCTCGGCCGAGCTCAGCGACCCAGAGGATCCCGATCCGGATCCTGACGAGGAGCCCGAGCCCGATGCGCCGGTCGATCCCGATGTGGTCGTCGGCGAGGCGACGGTGCGGTTGCCGAGCTCGAGGCCGACCCCGAGCCCGGCCACGACCAGCGCCGCGGCGAGCGCGAGCATGGCGAGGCCGCGAAGGGGGTGGCTCCGAGCCCAGGGCGGTGGCGGAGGCGCCCAGGTCGTTGTCGCGCCCCAGGGTCCCCACCCTCCTGGGGGAGGCGGCGCCCAGCCAGGTTCGGCGGCAGGCGCGTCGGGGCGGACGAGGGTGGCGGTCGAGGCGTCCTCGCCGGGCTCGGTCGTCGTCGAGGGTCGGTAGCTGTCGCTCATGCCCTCTCCTTTCTCGGCTCGTGTTGCCTCCATTCAACGACCCCGGACTTGGAGCGCGATATGGGCCGCCTGTGGGTTTGCCAAGAAGATTGCTAGGAGGATTTGCTATGAAGAAGGGCCTTGCCCGAGGTGCAGATGGACATCGAGCAGTTCTACGCAGCGGACGAGCGCCGGCGTCGGTCCGAGGAGATCGAGCTCGGGACCGACTGGCACGACGCCGACGGCGCGCGTTACGAGCTCTCCTGGGTGGCGGACACCGGGGAGCTGTACGTGATGCGTGAGCCCTACGTGCCGATGACCGAGGACCCTTTCGGCGACGTGTACCGCTCCGCGGTGCCGACGGGCGCTGTGACCGTCGCAGTGGTCGGGTGGGTGGCCGAGCGTGACGCGATGGAAGAGCTGCTGGACGGCTGGGAGTCAGCCATGCCCCAGGGGGACAGCATCGCTTGGCTGGCCGAGCGTCTGCGCAGCCGGGGCATCCCCAAGCAGCCTCCCGCCGGCTGAAAGCCCGACCACTTGGCCGCAGGCCCCCCGGCGCGCCAATACTCTGCGAATGCGAACACCCTCGGGGATCTTCTCCAACGCGGTGCTGGGGCTCTTGATGCTGCTCACCGCTGGGGCCATCGTGCTCTCGCTCGAGACTGCACCCCAGGTCGCACAGGAGCAGCTGCAGGCGGCGGCGAAGAACACGATGGCCGCGGGGAGCTTCGTGTTCACCGACGACGTCTCGATCCACGAGCCCGGGCCGACCGCCCAACTAGGAGGCCGCTCGGAGGCGTCGACCTCGCAGCGCGTCGCCTACCAGGCCCCCGACCGGGTCGAGATCTCGTCGACGTCGGCGAGCGGCACGTCGCTCCTCGTGATCGGTGACAAGCGCTACGAGAAGACCAACGGTGGGCCTTGGATGACCCTGCCGCCGCTCGCCAATACCGGCACCTCCACCGGCGCACAGGAGGTGGCGCTCTTGTTGTTCCCCCTCGAGTCGCTTGCGGGCGCCACCTCGGTGACACTCCGGGGCTCCAAGTACGGGTTCTCCCCCGGGGGTCGCTCTATCCTGCTCGGGAACCTGTTCGGGCAGCTTGCCTCCAAGCTGTCCTCCATCAAGTTCTCCGCCACGGTTTCCGGCGAGTTCGTGTCCACCGAACGCATCGCGGCGACCCAGGGCCGGGCGCGCTTCCTGATCGACTTCGGCTATCTCCAGGTCGGGAACGTCCCCCCGATCGTCGCCCCTCCCGTTTCCTGAGCTCCGCCTGACCGGCTGTCGGCTCGTCGGCGGGGGCGGGTACGATCCCTCATGAGAACGAGTTCTAGATCTCCGGGAGGGGATGTGAAGGTCTACGACCGACTGTTCATCGGCGGCGAATGGGTGTCGCCGGCGTCCACGGGCACCATCGACGTGATCAACCCAACGACCGAGGAGGTCGCCGGGCGGGTCCCCGATGCCGTTGACGCCGACATGGACCGGGCGGTGGCGGCCGCACGCGAGGCCTTCGACACCGGGCCCTGGCCGCGCATGCCGCATGCCGAGCGCGCGGCGATCCTCACCAAGGTGTCGGACGCGCTCAAGGGCGAGATGCAGCCGGTGGCGGAGCTGATCTCCACCGAGATGGGCTCGCCGATCTCGTGGGGCCTCATGGCCCAGGTTCTCGCCCCGACGATGATCATGGACTACTACGTGCAGCTCGCTTCGAGCTTCGCCTTCGACGAGGTCCGCGACGGGCTGATGGGCCAGGTGCTCGTGGCGAAGGAGCCGGTCGGGGTCGTGGCAGCGATCAGCCCGTGGAACGTCCCGCTCTTCATAGCAGCGGCCAAGCTCTCACCGGCGCTCGTGGCCGGCTGCACCGTGGTGTTCAAGCCCGCTCCTGAGACCCCCCTCGACGCGTTCCGCCTGGCGGAGCTTTTCGAGCAGGCAGGACTGCCAAGGGGCGTGCTCAGCGTGGTCCCGGCGGGCCGCGAGGTGGGCGAGCACCTGGTACGCCACCCTGGCGTGGACAAGGTCTCGTTCACGGGGTCCACCGTCGCGGGGAAGAAGATCGGTGCGATATGCGGCGAACAGCTCAAGCGCTTCAGCCTCGAGCTCGGCGGCAAGTCGGCGGCGATCCTGCTCGACGACGTGGACCTCGCTCAGGCTCTGCCGATGCTCATCCCAAACGCCATGATGAACAACGGCGAGGCCTGCATCGCTCAGACTCGGATCCTCGCGCCGCGCGACCGCTACCAAGAGGTGGTGGACGCGCTGGTCGAGTCCGTGTCGCAGATGAAGGTCGGTGACGCGCTCGACCCCGAGGTAGCGGTGGGCCCGCTCGTCGCCGAGCGCCAGCGAGACCGGGTCGAGGGTTACATCAAGACCGGCCAGGAGGAGGGCGCCAAGGTAGCCGTCGGCGGTGGCAGGCCGGCGGGCCTGGAGAAGGGCTGGTTCGTCGAGCCGACGGTCTTCGTCGACGTGGACAACTCGATGCGCATCGCCCGGGAGGAGATCTTCGGCCCGGTCCTCGCCGTGATCCCGTACGAGGGCGGGGACGAGCAGGCCGTGGCGATCGCCAACGATTCGAGCTACGGGCTCTGCGGCTCGGTCTGGACCGCCGACCCCGCCCGCGGCCTCGAGGTCGCCCGCGCGGTGCGCACCGGCACCTACATGCTGAACAGTCCGATCCCGATCGACTTCTCCACTCCCTTCGGCGGCTACAAGGAGTCGGGGATAGGACGTGAGTTCGGCCCCGACGGGCTCGAGCTGTTTCTGGAGAAGAAGTCGATCAGCCTTCCCGCAGGCTTCACGCCTTCGGTCTGAGCCGCTGGCTCCACTTGGTCACTCTTGCAACAAGAGCCAGTGTAACCACCTACCCCTTAGTAGCTGCCGGAGGAAG
>DATKIB010000084.1:0-9930 GCA_035509915.1 Acidimicrobiales bacterium
ACTGCGAGTCGAGCACGGTGAAGGCCACGTAGCCGATCACCGATTCCGGATCCCCACCGACATCGGATGCGACCACCACCCGCCAAGGGTCGGGGCGGTCGAGCCAGCGCCAACGGACGTGGGCGGCGTCGCGTCTCATGACGAAGGGCGCGATGACACCCGATCGCAGATCGAGTGCGTCGAGCGCGGCCTCCTCGCCGGCGAAGTTCTCCGGGGAGAGTTCACAGCATCGGATACGGCGATGCCTGAACGACGCACCTCGAGCGGCCACGCGGGTGGCGGCAACTGCCACGCGGGACACCCCTACCGGTAGCCAGGGGGCATCTTCTCGCAGAGCCGTCGGCTGCTCCCAACGGACCCATTGAGTCAACCGGCCGATGCGGCGGGACTTCAATGGCGGGATGTTCCCACGAGGAAAATGGATGCTGAGGGCCCTCGTGGGGGGTCTCTCCGCGCCCCGGAGCAACTTCGATATCCCACGGCCCCGGTGGGCCGGGTCGACCATGAGATCCCCTCCGCGGTCCATCTCGCTAATCTCGCCGCACATCCACATGGGAAACACGCGCGCGTACATGGCGCCAACGATGCGATCATCGATCGTCGCTATGCGAAATTGTGTAGGTTGCGGCGCGCGCTGGACGAGCCAGGCGAGCTCCTCGCCGCTTCGCTTCTTCTCGAAGCAGATCTCGTAGAGCTCAATCAACCGCGCCTCGTCGCCGGGCAGAAAGCCCCTCACCTCGATCGGAGGATCTGAGCGTTCTCCAGTTGTCACGGCTACGAAGGACTGGACTGATCACTCATACGTCGCGCGACAATAGTGAGTAGGCCGCACAGCGTCCTCGGGGCGGACTGGAGGAGCGGGCGAACCGAAGCTGGCTGCGCTCAGGCGCCAGCAGCTGAGAGCAGGATCGACTCGAGCGACGTCGCCACGGTGTCGAGGTTGAAGTGCTCGGCCACGTGCGCGCGAAGCAGCTCTCCCGAAGGACGCTGAGACCGTCCTGGCAGCATTCTCGTCACTGCCGAGGCCAGCTCCTCGGCATCTCCGGGCCTGAAAAGCATCTCCGCCAGCTCCCCGGTGAAGATCTCAGGTAGGCCGCCGATCCGTGAGGCGACTACCGGGACGCCACAAGCCATGGCCTCGAGCGGGACGCGGCCCAGTGGCTCCGGCCACACGCTCGGCACGACCACCACATCGGCCGCCCAGAGCAGGGCACGGTTGTCATCGTGCCTCCCGATAAATCGGACACCGCCTGGAGCCGAGGCCACCAGACGGGAGGCGTAGGTGTCAGTACCGCGCTGGTCCACTCGGGCGGTCGGCGAGCCAGCTACGAGTACATTGACGCTGTCGTGCATTCGGCCCACTGCCTCGATGAGGGTCTCGATGCCTTTGGTCGGGTCGAGGCGTCCCATGTAAAGCACGACCGGCTGACTGGTTTCGATGTCGAGGGCTTCGCGGGCCCGATCACGCTCGTCAACTGTCGCCTGTCGGTAGACGCCGGTGTCCACCCCGACCGGGACAACCGCAGCATCAGAACCGGTCAGGCCGGCGCGCTCGTAGCTGGCTCTCAGCTGCTCCGAGATGAACGTGGTGGCCGAAGCACGTCCGATGAGCCACCGAAAGAAACGGAAGAAGGCCCGGGAACCTTCGGGCAGAGGCTGACATACGTTTACGACGAGTGGGACGTCCAGCCGGCGTGCTACCGCCACCGAGAAGGGCAGCGTCAGGTGGAAGTTGCAGTAGACGACATCCGGCGCCGTGGCCGCCGCCCCCCTCGCGCTGCGCATCGTTCCGAGGCTCGACCTGATTGGACGCGAGAGCGAGACGCCGAAGTTGGGGACCTGCACGAGGCGGCTACCTATGGCATCCCATCGGGGCAGGAAGGTGTCGGCGATCCTGTAGGCGACTACGAACTCGTGGCCTTTGGGCTGGAGGACTTCGGCGAGCTCGAGGACGCACCGCGGAGGGCCCGACACAGGCCCAGCTTGTCCGACCGAGACCAAAATACGCATCGTCTACGGGTCCATTCAGAGGAAGCCGGGCTCACCCTATCAACGCGCAATGAATCGCGGTAGGTTCTGTGCCGAGGAAATCTCTGGGTAATGCCCTTGTCGCGTCGGCGGTCGCTATTGGTCATAGGTGGGATCGCGGCTTGCTTCCTCGTCGCGGCCGGGCTGGGAGCCGTGATCGAGCACGCCCACGCCTCCTTCGTCGTGGACGTGGCGATACTGGGAGGTCTCGTCGGAGGCTGTGCGGGTCTCGGGCTCGTCTATTCGTACAACACAAGCAGAGAAGTCCGCCATCTCAAAGCCGAGTTCGACGCGGCGACCGGTTTGACGCCACTACTGGGGTCGACCGACCGTCTCGTGCCCACCATGGGTGGCATGGCCATGGATGCCGAGCCCTGCCACCACATGCTGACCCTGATCTCGAGGTACAAGCCGACGACGATCGTCGAATTCGGGCCCGGGACGTCCACCGTTCTCATCCAGCTCATGTTGCGTTCGTTGCATGCTCCTGGTCGCATCTTCTGTATCGAGCACGACCCGCATTTCGCACTTGCCGTTCGGGAGAATCTCGATTACTTCGGCTTTGGATCCGACGAGGTGACGGTGATCGAGGCGCCTCTGGCTCCTCGGGTATTGGTCGACGAGACCACGAGTCATTCCTGGCAGGGCAAGTGGTACCTGGAGGAGGCATTGGAGGCCCTACCCGGCCAAGTGGACTTCGTCGTCGTCGACGGTCCCCCGGACGTTCCCGGCGTTGGTCTCCGATATCCCGCTTTACCCTGGATCAAAGGCCGCCTGAGTGACCGAGCAGTGATATTCGCCGATGACACCAATCGGGTCGCCGAACGGCGCATGATCGAGCGCTGGCTGGAGGATCCTGACGTGAGCGTCTGCCACCGAGGAGGTTCTTTCACCAGCCTGCTGTTCCGCCGCTCTGCGGACGAGCCCGTCGGGGAGAAGACAGACTAGGAGCCGACCTACACCCCGGTATCCGGGACCATGGCCGGGGTCTTCTCGGTCTCGAGCTGCCCGTCCCTGCACCCATCGCGATCCGCCCCTTCAGCCTGTCCGTCCTGAAGAGCGAACCGCCCCGACTCAAGACGAAGGATCCGATCGCATCCGGACACAAGCGACGGGTCATGAGAGCTGAGCACCGCTGCACCTCCCACGGCGCAGATCGCACCGATCCTTTCGAGGCAGCGGCTTCTGAACTCGGCGTCGGCGGACACCAACAGTTCGTCGACCGCCAGCACGTCACACGAGGCGTGGAGGAGAAGGGACATCTCCACGCGCAGGAGCATCCCCGTGGACAATGTGTAGACCGGCGCATCGAGCACAGCCGCGTCCAACTCGGCAAAGCCCGTCACGAGCCCTTCGAGACGCCTGGTGTCTCGGCGGCTGAACCCCAGGAGCACACCCGACATGACCATCCGCTCTCGGACGGAAAGGTCGCGGTCCGAGTCAGGGCGGAGCTCCACAAGCGCTCCTACCTTCCCTCGCACTTCCAGGCGGCCCCTGCTAGGCCGGAACACCCCGGCGATCGTGCGAAGGAGCGTGGTCTTACCGGTTCCGTTTCCACCGACGACTCCGACCAGTTCTCCGGGCGCCACCGAAAGGTCTAGGCCGCGCAGGGCCCAGCTCCTCCGACCAGGACGAGGAAGACCGCGAGCAGACTTGATCCGATACCCCACCCAGAGGTCCTGGCAGCTTATCCGGGGGCGATCCATCACACGTCCTTGGCCAGCGAAAGCTCAGCTCGACGGAACACCGCGAGACAGACCACGAAAAACCCCGCGCAGATCGTCATCATCGCAATCGTGTGATCGAGACTGCCAAGATTGCCCCAATAGAGGAACTCGCGGAATTCGCCGACAATGAACGACACCGGATCGTCATCGACCAGAAAGCCAAGGTGGCGACTGAGGACTGACTGGCTGTAGACGACGGGGACCAAGAAGAACCATGCGGTGATGATGTTGCCAAGCAGTTGGCGCAGGTCGCGGTTGTAGACGTCGACCAAGGCCAGCACCAGGGCCAAGCCGGTGACGAACAGGTAGACGGCCACGACCGGCAGCACTAGGAGGGGAAGCAAGGAGACGAACACGTGGCCGGTGGCAGCCAGCACGACCACGAAGCCGGCGAGAGTGATCAGAAGGAACACCAGCCCTGCCCCTGTTGAGGCCATCGGCAGAAATGCGTACGGGAACCTGGCGCGGCGCACGAGCTCGGCCTCCCGTGAGATCGAGGTGACGGCGACGCCAAGGGTTTGTGAAAGGTACGTCCAGGGAAGCAGCCCCGCGAAGAGGTACACCGGATAGCGGCGGATATCCACGTGCAAGACGGTGTGGAACACGAACGTGTAAAGCACGAAGAGGATCACCGGGATCGCTATCGGCAAGAAGATTCCGAATAGCGTTCGCTTGACGATGAGCTTAAGTTGCCTCACCAAGAGGACCCGAGCCAGGTCGAAGCGATCGATGTCGCGCCCCGCCACAGGCAGCGCGCCGGTGGCGTTCGTACTTAGCTGGTGAACCGCCTCGGGGCTCGTATTCCGCTGCTCAACTGCCACGAGATGCACCTAGCTCCGCCGTATCGACGACCGGAGCGTCCAGCCAGCGGAAGCTGCTCACAGGCACCGAAGACCCACTCGACACCCCCCTGAGAACACCGGTGCCATAGGCGGCATGTACCACAGGCAGCAGCAGGACCGACATGGCGAACGCCGACAGTCGATCATGACGGTAACCCACGGCCACTTTGGAGGCTCCGGCCATGATCCAAGCGAGGTAGGCGGCGAGTGGCACAAGAGCCCACAAGCTCAACCATGCCAACAAGGGCAGGACGGCCAGGTAGAGGACGAGACCCACGGGGACGAGATAGGGGACGCGCACTGTCCTGGGGCTGCGGGCGATCAGCTGGCCGCGTCCGAACCCGTACTTGTGCATCTGGCGCGCGAAGGAGCGCAGGTCTGGTCGTCGGTCGTGATAGACGGCCAGGCTCGGCTCGTAGCGCATGGCGACGCCGAGGCGCGCCAGTTGAGAGAGGAGCCCGTTCTCCTCAGCGCCGGTCAACGAAGCATCGAAAGGGACCATGGCCTCTCGCCTCACGGCGAGGTTGCACAAGATCAGGTCCCGCTCCCGCGCCGGGGCTGGGCCGTGGGAGGTGTAGCGGCGCCTGACCGGTCCAGAGCCTGCCAAGGACCCGAGCACCGCGCCCTGGGTGCGCTGGAACCGGGTACTGCCGGGAGGTGTCTCGTTGGGGCCTCCGAGGACACCCACGTCGGGGTGCCGGACGGACAGCTCGACCAGGCTGTGCAGGACACGGGGGCCTACGACCACGTCGTCGTCCACGAAATAGAGCCATTCGCCCCGCGCCTCCGAGAGGAGGAAGTTGCGAGCCCCACCGAGCCGAGCCCCGGTGGCGAGACCCACGCTCGCAGTTGGGAAATGGGCAATAACCTGGTCTGCCACATCGCGATCGGCGGTACCGCAAACGAGCACCTCGAACGGAGGTGGATCAACCTGGGCTCGGAGACTGCGGAGCATGGCGCCCAAGGCCTCAGGCCTTCTCCCGGTCACCACGCAGACGCTGACTATGGGCGTCTCGGGGCCCTTTTGCCCGACCGCCCCTTGGGGGCCCCGTGCCTTTGCCTGCATCGCACAACAATACGATGGAACCCTCGGGCCCGCCATGGGAAGGGCAACATCTGCAAATGACAGTTCGGCGTTCGGAGCACGACAGTTCGGGGTTCGGAGCGGGCCTCCGGTGACGGCTCAACCACCGGAGTTCCCCGAGGTCAGCGTGGTGATGCCCGCCCGCGACGCCGCGGCGACGATCGCCTTCCAGCTTGCCGCCCTGGCCGATCAGAGCTTCGACCGAGCCTGGGAGCTGATCGTGGTCGACGACGGGAGCCGCGATGAGACTGCCGAGGTAGCGGCCCGGTGGGCCGACCGGTTCCCGTCATTCAAGATCCTGGCTACGGCCGAGCCGCGGGGGCAATCACATGCGCTGAACATCGGTACTCGCGCCGCGCGCGGCCGGCTAATCGCCTACTGCGACGCCGATGACGTTGTCTCTACTCGTTGGCTGGCGGGACTCACGTCGGCCCTGAGCGAGGCCTCGATGGTGACTGGCCCGTTTGATCTGGCAATGCTCAACCCTCCACGGCTCTATTCGTGGCGTCCATCGCCCATGTGGCAACGGTTGCCCCGCTGGAGGGGTTACCTGGCGCCTGTCATAAACGCCAACATGGGCGTTCGAGCGGAGACGTTCGAAAACTTGGGCGGTTTCGATGAGGAGCTCACCACCTGCGAAGACTACGACTTTTCGTTCCGGGTTCAGCTGGCCGGCGGCACCATCGGGTTCGCTCGCGACGCTGTTCTGCACTACCGGCTGCGCCGGGGCTGGCCGTACTTCAGGCGCTTGTACGAATACGGCTTGGGGCATGTCGAGCTGTATCATCGCTTTCGTAATCAGGGATTGCGCCGAGGCATCGTGCGCGGCACCGCGCGACTAGTCGCGGCAGGACTTGGTGCACCTGTCGTCGTGATCCGGAAGTACCGCTACGGGTGGATCACCCTGGCCGGTGTGGAGCTCGGACGACTAAGGGGTTCGCTTAGGAAAAGGACGCTGTTCCTCTGATGGTCGATCCCTCCCAGACGACGCGAGTGCTCGAGTGGCGTTGATCCCGGAAATCAGCGTCGTCATTCCTGCGCGCGACGCGGCGGCCACGATCGGCTACCAGCTGGACGCCCTGGCCGGCCAGAGCTTCGACGGAGCCTGGGAGGTGATCGTTGTCGACGACGGGAGTAGCGACGGTACCGCCGAGGCGGCGGGCCAATGGGCCGACAGGTTGCCGTCCCTGCGGGTCGTGTCGTCCACCGAGTCGCGTGGCCGGTCAGGGGCACTGAACCTCGGCACCCGTGCGGCGCTGGGTCGGCGGATCGCCTACTGCGACGCCGACGACGTGGTCTCGCCGAGTTGGCTCTCGAGCATCGTCGGCGCTCTGCGCGACCACGAGGTGGCGACCGGGCCGATCGACCTGGCGCTGCTCAACGCCCCTGAGATCTATCGCTGGCGCGGCAGGACGGGCTGGCAGCGGCTCCCCGATTGGCTGGGCTTCCTACCGACAGCCCTCAGCTGCAATCTGGGGATGCGCCGCGACCTGTTCGACCGCTTGGGGGGGTTCGACCCGAAATTGGCTTTCGGCCAGGACTTCGACTTTGTATGGCGTGCACAGCTGGACGGCGCCACCCTGGGGTTCGCTCCTGCCGCGGTCGTCCATTGGAGGTCGCGAATCGAGCCGTTCGGGTACTTCAAGGCGCACGTCCGCTACGGCATGGCGGACGTCCAGCACTTCTCCAGCTTCGCGGCCCGTGGCATGCCGCGCCGTCTCGGGGCCGGCCTCGTCCGAATCGCTGCGGTCTTCCCGGCAACCCCCTTGCTCCTGTTGCCGAACCAGAGGTACCGGTTCCTGGCCGGCGCAGGGATCGCCGTCGGGCATCTGCTCGGCTCGATTCGGGAAAGGGTTCTCTACCTATGACCGGACGATCGGTGCGGCACCTGTGACCGGACTGTCGGCACAGCCAATTCGAGCGAGCGTGGTGATTCCCGCCCGCGACGCGGCAGCCACGATCGGCGACCAGCTCGACGCACTTGCGGCCCAGACCTTCGACGGGAGCTGGGAGGTGATCGTCGTCGACGACGGGAGCAGCGACGGCACAGCCTTGGTGGCCGGGCGATGGGCCGACAAGTTGCCGTCCCTCCGGGTCCTGTCCACAGAGTGGCGCGGCAAGTCGTGTGCGCTGAACCAGGGAACCATCGCAGCGCGTGGTCGTCTTTTGGCCTACTGCGACGCCGACGACGTGGTCTCGCCGAGTTGGCTCTCGGGCATCGTCGGCGCCCTGCGCGACCACGAGGTCGCCACCGGGCCGATCGACCTGTCGCTGCTCAACCCACGCCGCCTCTACGCCTGGCGGCGAGCGCCCGGTTGGCAGCAGCTGCCCCGGTGGATGGCGTTCCTCCAGCCAGTCATGGGTTGCAACATGGCCGTAAGACGCGAGACTTTCGACCTCGTGGGAGGTTTCGACACGAGCTTCGAACGTGGCCAGGACTTCGACTTCGCGTGGCGCATCCAGCTGACAGGCGCCACGGTCGGGTTCGCTCCCGAAGCAGTCGTGCATTGGCGCCTGGCGCAGGGTTGGTCCTACCTCAGCCGATCGTTTCACTACGGCGCCTACGACGTGGAGCTGTACCGTCGCTTTCGCGACAGGGGCTTGCGGCGGCGGCCGCTGGTCGGCGTTTTCCGGCTCGCCGGCATGCTGCTCGGGGTACCTATAGTCCTGGTCCCCAGGTACCGGTACGCATGGATGCACTTGGCCGGCGTGGAGCTCGGTCGCGTAAAGGGTTCCGTGGTCGCGAGGACCTTGTACTTGTGACAGAGACAGCGGACCGACCAATGCGAGCCGAGACGGTGTCTGGGTCGGAGCCGGCCGGCCCGTTCTTCGTCGTCGGAGCAGCCCGGTCGGGTACCACGCTCATGCGCTTCATGCTCGACAGCCACCCCCGGCTCGCCGTGCCGGACGAGTCTTTGTTCATCGTGACGCTCTGGGCCCCTTGGCACCGTCTCCGTCACCGCCCCGAGGCGGCGCTCGAGGCGATACTCGCAAATCGCCGATTTCGCTCGTGGCGGCTCGATCCGGACATCGTTCGCGCGGAGGTGGCCGCCAAAGATCCGACTGACTTCGTCGGTGTCGTACGCGCCGTCTTCGGTGCTTACGCGCGCTTCCACGGAAAGGTCCGCTGGGGGGACAAGACGCTCCATTACGCACACCACCTGGCCACGGTGGCGCGACTCTTTCCTGATGCCCGGTTCATCCACATGATTCGAGACGGCCGAGATGTTGCGGCGGCATTGGCCTCGTACTCGTGGGCCCCCAACGCGGTCTGTGGGGCGTACTACTGGCGCAAGCCCCTGCGCCGCACTTGGCGCGTGGGCCATCGGCTCGGACCGAACCGTTACCTGGAGGTCAGGTTGGAAGACCTCGTGGCCGACCCGAAGGGCACTCTTACACGGGTCTGCGACTTTCTCGGTGAACGCTTCGACCCCGCGATGCTCGATTACCCGAACTTGGTCCAGACGCGCGATCCCGGTCAGCTCTTTCGCCGGTATGAGCATCGTCACCTCCTCCTCCCGCCGACCCCAGGCTTGCGCGACTGGCGGGCGGGCCTGTCTGCGCGCCAGCAACGACTGGTGGAAGCCGCATGCGAACCGTGGCTCGCGCGCCTTGGCTACGTGGCCGAGGGCCGCGCTCGGAGGCTGGACCGGGCGCGGGCCTGGGTCGTCTGGATGCGCGGCACGGCATTCTACTCGGTGCCCTACAGAGCACGGAAATGGCTGCGGCGACGGCCCCACTTTGAGGAGGCAGCGCAATGAGCGGCAAGGGCCATAGGGCCATTGCTCTCACCTGTCGAAGGCGGGCGGCTCCGTAGAATCTCCTGAGCACGTTCACTACCCTGGGGTTCGATGGACCTGGCTGGGGAGACCGTGGTGGTGACAGGAGGAACGGGGTTTCTGGGTGCGCACGTCGTCACGGAGCTCGAGTCCCGCAGAGCGAAGGTGGCTGCGCTCGGAAGAGGCGACTACGACCTCCGGGATCGGTCGGCGATAGACGCCATGCTGGTGGACCTCCGGCCGCAGGCGGTCGTGCACCTCGCGGCAGTCGTCGGGGGAATAGGTGCGAACCTCGCCGAGCCCGGGCGCTTCTTCTACGAGAATGCCCGTATGGGGATCGAGCTGGTCGAGGCCTGTCGCGTCGCGGACGTCGAAAAGCTCCTCCTCTCCGGAACGGTGTGTGCGTACCCCAAGCACACTCCGCTTCCGTTTCGCGAGGAGTCCTTGTGGAGCGGGTACCCCGAGGAGAC
>DATKIB010000085.1:0-17055 GCA_035509915.1 Acidimicrobiales bacterium
CTCGGCGAAGGTCGTGACGACCCCAGGAGTACAGTGACCGGTGCGAAAACGCGACCATCGTGCTCTTCTCGACACGAACCGTCGCGTCGCGTATGCCCCCGTAGCTCAGCGGATAGAGCGCCGGCCTCCGGAGCCGGAAGCGCAGGTTCGAGTCCTGCCGGGGGCGCACTGCAAGGGGCGCTCAAGCTATAAGTGTGGAGTGAACGAGACCCACGTCCAATTCCTGTCCAGCCCTGACTGGGCTCGAATGCTGGAGACAGAACTGCTCCCCTGGGTTGAGGCAGCTGGCGACCTGGGCGACGACGTCTTGGAGATCGGACCCGGACCCGGCCTGACCACTGACCTCCTCCGCCAGCGGGTTGGCAGGTTGACCGCCGTTGAGATCGACCCGACTCTGGGTGAGCCGCTGCGCGAGCGACTGGCAGGCACCAATGTCGACGTCATCGTGGCCGACGCCACGCACGGCACCTTGCCCGCCGGGAGGTTCTCAGCCGCAGCATGCTTTTCGGTCTTGCACCATATGGACTCCGCCGACCACCAGGACCGACTCTTTGTCGAGCTTCACCGCGTCTTGCGCCCGGGCGGCATCTTCGTCGGACAGGAGTCTCTCGATATCGACATGATCCGGGCGGGCCACGCGGGCGACACCTTCAACCCGGTCGATCCGGACGCCTTGGCCGGCCGACTGTCGGCAGCAGGGTTCGGGGCAACCAAGACGGACGTTGCCGGCTTCCACTTTCGCTTCATATCCCGGAAGCCCACTTGACCGATGACTGACCGGCAGCCAACCGAGACGACGAACCTCGATCGCTACGGGGACTCGGCACTTCCGTGGAGAATGGCGCACGACCTCCTCGAGTCCGGCCCGAAAGGACCCCTGGTCGGGTTCTTTCTCGGCACGGTCGGACGAGACGGACGACCTCACGCAGCGGGGGTCGGCGCCGTCTGGTACGACGGCGATCTGTACTTCACGAGTGGCTCCCGCACCCGCAAGTCACGGCACTTGGCCGCCAACTCCGCGTGCACGATCGCTGTCAAGTTGCCCGGGATGGACCTCACTCTCGAGGGAGAGGCGAAGGTGGTCAGCGATCCGGCGGTGTTGGAGGAAGTCGCCGCCATCTACCGGGAGATCGGTTGGCCCGCCGAGGTCGCTGGCGACGCATTCACGGCACCGTACAGCGCCCCGAGCGCTGGACCCCCTCCGTGGTACCTCTACCGGTTCACCTTCTACAGAGTCGTGGGCCTGAGCACTGCCGAGCCCAACGGAGCGACACGCTGGAGCTTCGGCCCGTGATGATCGGTGCCCACCAACGTCTCGCTGGCCTTGGACGCTGCTAGGTAGGTCTCGCTCGCCCTGGTGCCACGGTCCGCGCCAGTATTCCGAGGGTGGCGCGCAATGCGCTTTCGGGGATGACAGGGAAGATCGCTGCGTCCTTCCAGTTTTGGTCCACGCTCGACCAGTCGTAGTAGGAGGTGACGAGCGTTCCCTCGTCGATCGGCTCGAGTCTGTATCCGTACACATGGCCGAGGTTGAGCTGACCTTCTATCGTCCACGCGATCTCTCGGTCTGGGACGAGCTTCACGATCTTCACCGAGACGTCGTACAGGCCAAGGGGGTAATCATTGAGCGCCTCGCGATCCATGTGCACCACGAAGGTGTCACCCTCCGCGGTGACCGGATCTCCGGTGGCGTCCATCAACATGCCGGAGCTGTCTATAGCTACATGGCCGCGCGGGTCGCTAAGCACGCGAAAGATCGACGCAGGATCTGCTGCTACAGCCCGTTGAACTTCCATTCGTTCGGTCATTCCGGTAATCCTCGCGCGATCAGTTGAGGGTACTCTCGGCCCGGACCGAGAGGGGCGGCACGATGGCGTTTCGGAACCCAACGCTCAAGCGCCTTCGGCAGCACCGGATCCCGGCGTGGTGGCAGGACGCCAAGCTAGGGATCTTCGTCCACTGGACACTCGCCTCGGTCCCCGCGTTCGCCCCCGTCGGGACCGATTTCAGCTCGTTGCTCGAGTCAGATCAGCGCGACGCCTACTCCCTGTCGCCCTATGTCGAGTGGTATCAGAACTCCCTCCGCTTTCCCGACAGCCCTGTCGCTCGGCATCATCGAGAGACCTACGGCTCGCGCTCCTATGAGTCGTTCAGGGTCGAGTGGGAGGCTGGCCTCGAGCACTGGGACCCCGAGGATTGGGCCAGGAAGTTCAAGTCGTCGGGGGCTCGCCATATCGTCTTGGTCGCCAAGCACGCGGACGGATACTGCCTGTGGCCGACCGAGATCCCCAACCCGCATCGGCCCGGGTGGCACTCCAGCCGGGACGTAGTCGGCGAGCTCGCCGAAGCGGTACGAGGACAGGGGATGCGATTCGGTCTCTATTACAGCGGCGGGATGGACTGGACCTTCGACCAGCGCCCGGTGGGCTCGATGTCGGGGGTCGTAGCGTCGATCCCACGCGGCGAATATCCAACCTATGCGGATGCTCAGGTCCGCGAGCTGATCGATCGCTACCGGCCAAGTGTGCTGTGGAACGACATCGCATGGCCGTCGAGTGGCAAGCGCCTGTGGCCGCTGTTCGACTATTACTACGGTCAGGTGCCCGATGGGGTCGTCAACGACCGGTGGCTGCCTTGGAACCCGCTCTTTGCCTTGGGCCATCTCGAAGTGGGTCGCAGAGCGATCGATGCCCTTGCGAGACGTGAGATGGGCCGCGACGGCGGGCTCGTGCCACCCAGGCCACCCCACTTCGACGTCCGCACACCCGAGTACGTGGTCTTCCCCGACGTGCAACGCAGGCCGTGGGAGTGCGTCCGCGGGATGGACGAGAGCTTCGGCTACAACGCCTGCTCTCGACCGGAGGACTTCATCGCCCACGACGACCTCCTGTGGCTTCTTACCGACATCGTGGCCAAGGGTGGAAACCTCTTGCTCAACGTCGGACCACGCGGCATCGACGGCAAGATCCCCGATGAACAGGCCGCCCGGCTCGAATGGCTCGGTCATTGGACCCTCCTCAACGGCGAGGCTCTCTACGGGACGCGCCCGTGGATCAGGCCCGGCACGGTCCTCAGCGGTGAACATCAGGTGCGTTACACGGCCGCAGGCGACTCGGTGTTCACCTTCCTACGTGACCCGACTGAAGTGGTGACTCTCTCTGACGTGCGCGCCACGCCGACGACCACGGTGGAGACCCTCGATGGCAAGGTGTTGCCCTGGAGCGGCACAGCGGCTGGGATCGAGGTCTACCTGGCGGGCGTCCACAGCGGCCCTGGAGCGCTGGTGGTGGCCTTGCGCAGAGTCGATGCAATGCCGCTTGCCGAGCACCTGCACTGAGATCCCGTGTCTTTCAGCATTCGCGCCGCCCGGGTCGAAGATGGACCGTGTCTCCAGGAGATCGAGCTGGCGACGCACGAGCAGTTCCGCGAAATCGGGCTCGACGAGGTGGCAGACGATGAGACCACCGATTCTCTCGAGATGCTCGCCGAGTACGCGATCGGCAAGCGGTCCTGGGTGGCCGCCGGCGACGACGACGTCCCGATCGGGTACCTCCTCGTCGACGTCGTGGACGGAGCGGGGCATGTCGCCCAGGTAAGCGTCAGGCCTACCTCGCAAGGTGTGGGCGTGGGCCGGGCGCTCATCGACCGGGCCAAGGCGTGGGCCGTCGAGGACGGCAGAGGAGCCTTGACCCTCACGACGTTTTCAGAGGTGCCTTGGAACCGACCGCTCTACGAGCATCTCGGGTTTCGGGTGCTCGATCCGGGCGACATCGGGCCCGAGTTGGGGGCGGTCCAAGTGGACGAGGCGCGTCGCGGCTTCGGTCCCGAGGGCCGGGTGGCGATGAGACTCGAGCTCGACTCGCCCAGCTGTTGACTGGACCGAACTTGCCGTGCTTATCTTCCCCCGTCACCGACCACTTTTGTGGCACGGTACAAACACCTTTCAACTGCGGCGGGGGCAGAGAGGAGGGTGCTGTCGGCGGCACTCGATATTCGCATGCTGGCCGCGCGCGTCCATTTCCGAGTCGTGCGCGGCCGTTCGGAACATTCGAATCATCAACAAACTCGAACTTCGAAGCTTCGAGAATCAAGGAGAAGGAATGCGCAAGTTCCTCATCGGCAGTCTCCTGGCTGCCACCTTCGGCGGAGGGGCGGTGAGCGCGGGCGTCGTCTTGGCGTCCCCGGCGTTCGCCACAGGCCCTACGACGCAGTGCAACACCTCGTTGCCCTCAACGCCTTTGGGCACCACGTCAGTGCTCGCACCGAGCGGCGCCTCCACCAGTGGTGAGCTGCAAGTGTGCGAGTCCGGGAGCCCCGTCATCGACGGCACCGCAACGGCCGAGGGCAGCGGCGGCTCGAGCGGCGTCAACGGGTACGCGGTCGCGAACGGCGACCCCGGCACCAACGCGACCGGCTACGTCGGCGTCGAAGGTGGCGCCGGCCCGAGCGGTGGCTCGGCGAACGTCGTCGGCTGCTCGTCCGGTGACTACAACAACGGCACCAACAGCAACACCGACGGCACCAACGGCACCTCGGCGCCCGGTCCCAACGACGGGGTCACCGACAGCAACGGCAACAACGTGATCGTCGGGTCCGGCGGCAACACGCTCAGCTCTGTGGCGAGCGGTCCCTGCTCCGTCACCAACGAGGCGCCGTAGGCTCCGAGCCTCGGCTGCGAGAAACACCGACGCAAAGGGGGCCCCACGGGGCCCCCTTTGCACGTCGCAGCCCGAAAAGGTGGGTTGTGTGATAGAACGCAATCCTCATGGTGAACCCGGTGCTGGAGCTGCTGAAACAGCAGAGCCCGTTCTTGGAGGCTGCCGGGCTGGTGGTCGACGAGGCAGACGGCTCACGGGTCACCGGCCATATGGACCTCGGGCCCAAACACCACACGCCCTGGGGCATCGTCCACGGAGGCATCTACTCCACCGCGGCCGAGAGCGCTGCGAGCATCGGAGCGAGCATCGCGGTCTCGGAGCGCGGTCAGGTGGCCGTCGGGCTCACCAACACCACTCAGTTTCTGCGTTCGATCACGTCGGGGTACGTGGAGCTCGAAGCGGTGGCGCTGCACCAGGGTCGGTCCCAGCAGCTGTGGCGGGTCGAGATGAGGGACCGGTCCGGCCGCCTGGTCGCCCACGGTGAGGTCCGGCTCCAGAACCTCGACGCGCCTGCGCCGCCGGCCTGACCGAGAGACCTTGGCTCCGTCCGGTCCGAGCTAGCTATCGTGACGACCTTGCTCGCCGCGACCGCCGATTCGATCTCCCGCGAGGACCCGCTCGCCGGACTCGTCGTCGGCGAGCACACCGATCCCGATCCGCCGCCGGGCTGGACCAAGGTGGCGGTGCGCGCCGCGTCCTTGAACCACCACGACATCTGGACGCTGCGCGGGGTGGGCATCGACCCGGAGCGGCTCCCCATCGTGCTCGGTTGCGACGCGTCCGGAGTGGACGAGGAAGGCAACGAGGTGATCGTGCACAGCGTGATCGCCAGCGAAGGCTGGACCGGCGACGAGACCCTCGATCCTCGCCGCACCCTCCTTTCCGAGGTCCACGACGGGACGCTCGCCGGAGCAGTTGCCGTGCCGAAGCGCAACCTCGTCCCCAAGCCCGCGGCTCTCACCTTCGAAGAAGCAGCATGCCTGCCCACCGCCTGGCTCACCGCGTACCGCATGCTCTTCACCAACAGTTCTGTGGCGCCTGGGGGCACGGTGCTGGTGCAAGGGGCCGGAGGGGGTGTGGCGAGCGCTCTCGTGGTCCTGGGTGCTGCGACCGGGTACCGGGTGTGGGTCACGAGCCGCAGCGAGCACAAGCGCGCCAGAGCGCTCGAGCTCGGAGCGGACCAGGCGTTCGAGCCAGGAGCGCGCCTCCCCGAGCGTGTCGACGCGGTCATGGAGACGGTGGGCGCGTCCACCTGGTCACATTCCCTCAAGTCGCTCAGGCCCGGCGGCACACTCGTGGTGTCGGGAGCGACGAGCGGGAGCGATCCGGCCGCGGAGCTCAATCGTGTCTTCTTCCTCCAGTTGCGCATCGTCGGCTCGACGATGGGTAACCGCGAAGAGCTCGAGGCACTCGCCCGGCTCTGCGAGGTCAGCGGTATCCGGCCGCCGATCGACCGCGTGCTCCCCCTTTCCGAGGCGCGCGAGGGGTTCGAGTCGATGCTCGACGGCGAGCTGTTCGGCAAGATCGTGTTCCGACCGTGACGGCCGACAGAGCCGGCAGCGGGCTGGACCCGCTCGACATCGGGCTCATCGGTCTGGGCAACATCGGCGGGGCGATCGGCGCCAACCTGCTGGCCGACGGCCACAGGCTCACAGTTCTCGACGTCGACGCCGCTCGCCTCGAACCCCTCACGAAGGCGGGAGCCCAGGCCGCCCGCACCCCGGCCGAGGTGTCGTCGGCCAGCGACATAACCCTCCTCTCCCTTCCCTCGCCTCGGGTGATGCAGGACGTGTCGGCCAAATGGCTCGAGGGTGCGGCCGGCAGCGGCAAGATCCTCGTCGACCTGACCACCAACTCTCCGTCGGCGGTGCGGGAGGTCGGAGCCAAGCTGGCAGCAGCCGGTGCCAGCTTCGTGGAGGCTCCCCTGACCGGAGGGGCGCCCGGCGCGCGCAACCGGCAGCTCGTCTTCATCGTCGGTGGCGACGACGCCCCTGTGGCGAAGGTGACTCCGCTGCTCGAGACGATCGGTCGCGCGACCTTCCACCTCGGCCCGCTCGGGAGCGGCAACGTCGGCAAGCTGGTGAACTCGCTCATGGCGTTCACCACCATGTGGGTGTCTCTCGAGGGCCTCGCGCTCGCCGCGAAGAGCGGTGTCGACCTGCGCAAGATGCTCGAGATGGTGCGTACTTCCGGAGGCGCCAACTCCTACCTGGATCGCCGCGTGGAGGAGATCAACCAGCGGGGACGCCCGGCCGAGTTCGCGATCGAGCTTGCCGCCAAGGACGCCGGGCTGATGCTCGAGCTGGCTCGCGAGGTAGGCGTGCCCGCGCCCGTGGCCTCTGCTGTACACGACATGTTCGTCTTCGCCAAGGCCCAAGGACTGGGCGACCGCGACATCAGCGACCTGGTCGAGGTCACAGAACGGTCGGCCGCTGTCGAGCTGCGCCTGCCGCCACCGAGCAGCTGAGGCGCATCAGACGGGGTCAGCCCGACGGGCCGACCTTGTACAGCTTGGCGTAGTTGTCCCAGAGGACTTTGCGCTTGGTCGGTGTCTCGAAGGGCAGTGACAGGAACGACTCGGTCGCCTGCGGGAACTTCGAGTCCGCGTGCGGGTAGTCGGTCGAGAAGATCACGTTGTCGTCGCCGAAGTCCTCGAAGTAGTGACGAGCGGCCAGCTCGTCCGCTTCACAGGACACGAAGCAATTTCGCAGGAGGTACTGCGAAGGCTTCATCAGCACGCCGGGCGCTTCGTAGCTGCCGGTCCACTCCCAATGCTCGTCGAGCCTGTACATCATGAACGGAGCCCACGAGCAGTTCCCTTCGAGGAGGCCGACCCGTAGCGCGGGAAAGCGCTCGAGGATCCCGCCAGAAGTGAAGCACGTGACCACGAACATGATCCCGAGGGGCTGGTTGAAGGGATGCCAGAGCATCAGCTTGTCGAGGTGCTCGCTGAACGCGAAATCGGGCTTGAGATAGGTGGTGCCTCCGCCGTGGAAGCACACCGGGACGTCGAGGCTCTCGGCCTCCCTCCAGAGGGGGTCGTACTTGGGGTGGTGCCACGGCTTGTTGTCGACGAGACCGGGCACGAGGAACCCCGCCCTGAAGCCGCGCTCGACGTTTCGCGCCAGCTCGTCGACGGCGCCGCTCACGTCGTGCGGGGCAAGCATCGCTGCACCGAACACGCGTCCCGGCGCGTCGCAGTCGCGGACGAAGTCAGCCATCCAGTCGTTGTAGGCGCGGGCGATAGCCGAAGCGAGCTCGGGCTCGAGGCCGTCAGGACCGATGTGCTCCGAGCTCTGGAGCGACAGCACGAACAACCCACGGCTCGGGAACAGCACCGTCGAGTCGAGGTGCTCCATGTCCATGGCCATCACCTGGGACTTGGCGTCCCAATTCCGCTCCTCGGCGTGCACGAACACCGAGTCCTGGGCTTCGGTCCACGGCCTTCCGGCCGCACGCGGACGCATGTGGCCCAGCCGCAGCAACGCAGCGTTCTTGACCTTCACCCGCATGTCGCGCTCGATCTCGGTGAGCCCTACAGGCGCCGCGTGCTCCCATGCCGGGTCCATGTAGCGCTGCCAGAGGTCGGCGGGCTCCATCACGTGCATGTCGCTGTCGGCGACCAGAAGGTCTCCCACCGCCACGTTTGGAACCTCCTATCTTCCCTGCAAGCCTTGTCCGTCGTACGCCGATTGCGGCGTGGGTGGAAACGCTAACGCCTGCCGTCTCGGCGGGCAGGACCGACTCACCGGGAACGGGGCCGGACCCCTCACGATGGCTGGGGCGGGGAAGCTCCCGAGGGCGGGCGCAGCTGATCGCCCCCGAGCGCCCGGCGTAGCTCCGAGAGCCTCTCAGGCACGGCCCTCCACCACGTCCAGCGGCCGCGTCGCTCTCCGACGATGAGCCCGGCTTCCGCCAGGAGCCTCGTGTGGTGCGAGATGGTCGGCTGGCTCTTGCCGAGCGGCGCTTCGAGGTTGCAGCTGCACACCTCTCCCTCGGCAGCGACGATCGACAGGAGGCGCAGCCTCACCGGGTCGGAGAGTGCCGAGAGGACCGCCGCGAGACGGGCGGACTCCTCCTCGGAGAACGCCACCTCCGACAGCGGCGAGCAGCACAGGGCGGAGACGTCGCCGGGCCCTGCCCCGGTGCGCTCGGGAGCCGGCGTCCGGCTCACCGCGGCACCCCCGCTAAGCCTTGGGCCTGGGCCAATCCGACCTCCCATTGACAATCATCGATCCGACTGTCCATACTAATCACATCGACATCCGTCAATGTACAGGAGGCGCGCCGTGTCGCGAGTGCAGCTGGCCCTGAACGTGTCCGACCTCGACACCTCGGTCGAGTTCTACTCGAAGCTCTTCGGAGTCGGCCCGGCGAAGCGCCACCCCGGCTACGCCAACTTCGCGGTGGCAGACCCTCCCCTGAAGCTCGTGCTGATCGAGAACACCAGCTCGGCCTCGGGAAAGCTCAACCACCTCGGCGTGGAGGTCTCGTCCCAAGAGGAGGTGACCGACGCCGCGCGGCGCCTGACCGGCGAGGGTCTCGACACCGAGCTCGAGGAGGGGACCACCTGCTGCTACGCCTTACAGGACAAGGTTTGGGTGAAGGACCCCGACGGCGCACCCTGGGAGATGTACACCGTGCTGGCCGACGCCCCCGAGGACGACGCGATGTCGTGCGAAGCGCCGTGCGCGCCCTCCCCCGTCACCGGCCTCTGCTGCTGATCGTTTGCTGTCCACCGCCGATTCGTCGCCTGGCGCTACCGGACCCGTGTACCCGGACGCCGCATCGAGCTTCGAAGCGTCCGGGGAGAAGTCCCTGCCGCGCCGCCTCCTGGCAGAGGCCCTCGGCAGCGCCTTCCTCGCCCTCGTGGTCGTCGGCTCCGGGATCGCAGCGCAGCAACTCTCGCCGCACCAGGCCGGCCTCGAGCTGCTCGAGAACGCGGCGGCCACAGCAGTGGGCCTCTTCGCGATCATCTTGATGTTCGGTTCGGTCTCCGGAGGCCACTTCAACCCGGTCGTGTCCCTCGTCGACTCGTTCTTCGGAGGACTGCGACCGCTCGACGCCGCGGCCTACGTTCCCACTCAGGTGGGCGGCTGCATCCTCGGCGCCATCGTGGCCAACGTCATGTTCTCCAAGGCCGCCGTCTCGATCTCGGAGCGGCACCGGGCCTCGCCGGAGCACTTCCTCTCCGAGGTCGTGGCGACGCTGGGGCTCCTGCTCGTGATCTTCGCCCTGGCCCGCAGTGGACGCACGCGGGCAGTTCCCGCGGCGGTGGGGGCGTACATCGGAGGGGCGTACTTCTTCACCTCCTCGACGAGCTTCGCCAACCCTGCGATCTCGGTGGGCCGCATGTTCTCCAACACGTTTGCCGGGATAGCGCCGTCCTCGGCCCCGGCGTTCGTCGGGGCCCAGGTCGTCGGCGCTCTCGTCGCCGCGGTGGTGATCAAGACCCTCTACGGGGGCGTGACCCCGGAGGAGGCCGCCGGCGTCCTTCTGCCTCACGAGGTCCCGACGTGAGCGAACGCGCCTCCATCTCTCCTGAGGAGCCGCGAGTTCACAATCCCGTCGTCCTGTACGCGTGCATACACAACTCGGGACGCTCGGTGGCCGCCAAGCTCCTCACCGAGCGTTACGCAGGCGCAGAGGTCGACGTACGGTCGGCCGGCTCGGAGCCTTCGGGCACCGTCAACCCCGAGATCACCGCGGTGCTCGAAGAGCGAGGTATGTCGACGAGCTCGGAGGTGCCCACCCGGCTCACCCGCGACGTGGTCGAGACGGCGGACGTCGTGGTCACGATGGGGTGCGGCGAGAGCTGCCCGGTGTTCCCCGGCAAGCGCTACCTCGACTGGACCGTCGACGACCCGGCCGGAGCCGACCGCGAGACCGTGCGCCGGATCGTCGACGAGATCGACTCGCGCGTGCGTGACCTGCTTCGTGAGCTGGGCATCACGGTGGCCTAGGGCACAGGCCCGCTAAAAGCGGTGGCATGCCCCCTCAGCGCGTAGGAAGATAACGAGGAACACCCCCAGGAGGTCCCTATGAGCGACGCCACCGCGGGCACCCAGAGCACGACGGGCACCCAGAGCACTGAGAGCACCGTCACCGAGAAGGTGGCGCGACAGGTCGCCGAGGCGGCGCGCGAGCAGGAGTGGACCAAGCCCAGCTTCGGCAAGGAGCTGTTCCTCGGCCACCTGCGCCTCGACCTCATCCATCCCCACCCGCAGCCCTCCGAGGACCAGAGGCGCCGCGGCGAGGAGTTCCTGGAAAAGCTGGAGAGCTTCCTGCGCGAGGAGGTCGACCCTCTCCAGATAGAGCGCGAGGCAAAGATCCCCGAGCACGTGGTGAAGGGCCTCTGCAACCTCGGGGCGCTCGGGATGAAGGTGGACCAGGCCTACGGCGGGCTCGGTCTCTCGAACCTCTACTACAACCGGGCTCTAGAGCTCGCGGGCTCGGCTCACTCGGCGCTCAGCACCCTGCTCAGCGCGCACCAGTCCATCGGCGTGCCCCAGCCGCTCAAGCTCTTCGGGTCCGAGGAGCAGAAGCGCAAGTTCCTCCCTCGCGTCGCCAAGGACGAGGTGAGCGCCTTCCTGCTCACGGAGCCGGACGTGGGCAGTGACCCGGCGCGCATGAGCTCGTCGGCTACGCCGACCGAGGACGGCTCCGCTTATGTCATCAACGGCACCAAGCTCTGGACGACCAACGGGGTGATAGCGGACCTCCTGGTGGTGATGGCGGTCGTGCCCCCCACCGACTCCAAGCGAGGAGGGATCACAGCCTTCGTCGTGGAGGCGAGCTCTCCGGGTATCACGGTCACGCATCGCAACAGCTTCATGGGCCTGCGTGGCATCGAGAACGGTGTGACGCGCTTCGAGAACGTGCGGGTACCCGCCGAGAACGTCGTCGGCGGGATCGGGCGCGGGCTCAAGGTCGCACTCTCGACGCTCAACACCGGCAGGTTGTCGTTGCCCGCGATGTGCGCTGCGTCCGCGAAGCTCTCACTCAAGATCGTGAGGGAATGGTCCAACGAGCGCGTCCAGTGGGGAATGCCCGTCGGCAAGCACGAGGCCGTCGCCCACAAGATCTCCTTCATCGCCGGGCTCACCTTCGCCATGGAAGCCGTCGTGGAGCTGTCGAGCTTGCTTGCCGACGAAGCGCGAAACGACATCCGCATCGAGGCCGCCCTCGCAAAGCTCTACTGCTCGGAGATGGCGTGGCTCGTCGCCGACGAGATGGTCCAGGTCCGGGGCGGGCGCGGCTTCGAGACAGCGGAGTCCCTGCGAGCGCGCGGTGAAAGGCCTATCCCCGCCGAGCAGATCCTGAGGGACCTGCGCATCGCGAGGATCTTCGAGGGGTCGACCGAGATAATGAAACTGCTCATCGCCAGGGAAGCCGTCGACCAGCACCTCGCCGTGGCAGGTGCTCTCGTCGACCCGGACGTCAAGATCGCTGAGAAGGCCAAGACCGCCAAGAAGGCGGCCTCTTTCTACGCCAAGTGGCTGCCTCAGCTTGCGTCCGGGCCCGGCCAGCGCCCGGGGAGCTATTCCGAGCTGGGCGAGGTGCTCGCAGCGCACATGCGGTTCGTGGAACGCTCGAGCCGGCGGTTGGCGAGGTCCACGTTCTACGGGATGTCGCGCTGGCAAGGCCGGCTCGAGCGCAAGCAAGGGTTCCTGGGACGCATCGTCGACATCGGCGCCGAGCTCTACGCGATGAGCGCCGCGTGCGTGAGGGCCAAGATGCTCGTCGACGAAGGGGGCGAGCAGGGCCAGGGGGCGCTCGAGCTTGCCGACCTGTTCTGCCGCGGCGCGCGGCGCAGGGTCGAGAAGCATTTCCACGACCTATGGCACAACGACGACCAGGAGAACTACGACGACGCGCTGAAGGTGTTGGCGGGCCGCTACGAGTGGGCCGAGGCCGGGGTGCTCGACCCCTCGCTTCTGGCCGCCGAGCTGTCGCTGGACACCGACACCTCTCTTACCTGATCTTTCACATCCTCTGCGGCGCCTGGATCCCGAGCAGCCCGAGGCCGCTCGCCAGCACGCGCGAAGTGAGATCGCAGAGCATCAGCCTGCTGCGGCGGACCTCACTCTCGGAGCCGAGCACCGGACACGTCTCGTAGAACGTCGTGAACTGCGTGGCGAGATCGAAAAGGTACGCGCAGAGCCTGCTCGGGCTCCACAGCTCGATGGCCGACTCGACGGCGCCCGAGTAGCCGAGCGCCGCCAGCCCGAGCGCCCGCTCGGCGGGCTCGGTGAGCACAGGGGGTGAGAGATCGGCTCCGACTTCGATGTCGCCGCGACGGAATATCGAGCGGATCCGGGCGTGGGCGTACTGGAGGTACGGGCCGGTGTTGCCCTCGAACGCGAGCATCCGCTCCCAGTCGAACACGTAGTCGCGTGTCCTCTCTGTGGAGAGGTCTGCGTACTTCACGGCTCCGATCCCGAGCGTCTGCGCCACCTCGCGCCGCTCGTCGTCGCCCAGCTCCGCGTCGCGCTCTGCCACTGCGGCGCCCGCTCGAGCGACTGCCTCGTCGAGCAGGTCGGCGAGCTTGACCGGCGCCCCGGAGCGGCTGCGCAGGACCTTGCGATCCTGTCCGAGAACGTTGCCGAACGCGACGTGGACCGCCTGCACGGAGTCGGGGAGCCAGCCCGCCATGCGCGCCACCGCGAAGCACATCTCGAGGTGCTGCGCCTGGGGGGCACCGACGACGTAGAGAATGCAGTCGGCCCCGACCCGGCCCACACGGTCGCGGATCGCAGCAAGATCGGTCGCGGGATAGCCGAACCCTTGGTCGGACTTCTGGACTATCAGGGGGAGGGGTTCGCCACTGCGGTTGGTGAACCCGGGTGGAAACACACAGAGCGCTCCCTCGCTCTCGACCAGCAGGCCGAGCGCGTCGAGATCCTCCACGACTCCGCGCAACATGTCGTTGTAGAAGCTCTCCCCCACAATGTCGTCGTCCGTCAACAGCACACCGAGCTTCGTGTACACCTCGTCGAAGTAGCTCACGCTGCGATCGACCAGCACGCGCCAGAGCCTGAGAGTCTCGGCGTCCCCGGACTGGAGCAGCACGACGCGGTGACGGCTTCGTTCGCGGAAGGTCTCGTCCTCGTCGAAGGCGACCCGGGCCTGGCGGTAGAAGGTGTCGAGGTCCCCGACCGACAGCTCGTGGACCGCCTTCTCCTCCCCGACGTCGAGCAGGTGCTCGATGAGCATCCCGAAAGGCGTGCCCCAGTCGCCTATGTGGTTCTCGCGCACGACCTGGTGCCCGACTAGCTCGAGCATCCGGCACAGCGCGTCGCCGATGATCGTGGAACGCAGGTGACCGACGTGCATCTCCTTGGCCACGTTGGGATGCGAGTAGTCGACGACCACCACCTGTCGCTCGGCGCAGCGGCGTACCCCGAGGCCCTCGTCGGCCGAGAGCTCCGACACCTGGCGTGCGATCAACCCCATCGACAGGGTGAGGTTCACGAAGCCGGGCCCGCTCACCTCGACCTTCTCGCAGAGGTCGTCGAGGTCGGCGACGGCCACGATCTGTGCGGCGAGCTCCGATGGAGCACGGCCCACGCGCTTGGCGAGCGCCAGCGCGCCGTTCGCCTGGAAGTCTGCACGGTCCGAGGGGCGCAGAACGGGGTCGGCCCCTTGCTCCACTGTGTCGAACGCGGCCTGGAGGCGCCCGAGAAGCAACTCCCTCAGATCGTCCATGGCCCATCCAAGGTAGCCGGGCGCTCAGGCTCTTCTCCCTAGAGTGGGCAGGTGCTCCTGGTGGCCTCTTCTCCCGAGCTCGACCGTCACGACATCGGCGGGGGCCACCCCGAGCGCCGTGCCAGGCTGGCCGCGGCTCTCGACGGGATCGCGGAGGCCGGTCTGTCCGATGCAGTGGTGAACCTCGCGCCGCGCCGCGCGACGGAGGAGGAGCTCGCCCGTGTCCACCCTGTCGAGTACCTCGAGGCGCTGCGCGCATTCTGCGACGCCGGGGGTGGCGCCATCGACCCCGACACGATCGCCGTACCGGGTTCCTGGGACACGGCGCTCTTGGCGTCGGGAGCGGTGCTGGCGGCGGTGGACGCGCTGGCCGAAGGAGCAGGAGAGACCGCTTTCGTCTGCGAGCGCCCGCCCGGCCACCACGCCACCGCTCAGAGGGCGATGGGCTTCTGCCTCTTGAACAACGTCGCCGTGGCAGCGGCCCACCTGGCAGAACGATCCGAACGGGTCCTTGTGGTCGATTGGGACGTCCACCACGGCAACGGCACCCAGGAGATCTTCTGGGACGACCCCCGGGTGATGTACGTGTCGGTCCACCAGTGGCCGCTCTACCCGGGATCGGGCCGCGCGAGCGAGACGGGGGGGCCGAGCGCCGCGGGGCTCACCGTGAACGTGCCCCTCCCCGAGCGCGCCACGGGGGACGTCGTGCTCAGGGCGCTCGACGAGGTGGTGGCGCCGGCGGTCGAGCGTTTCTCCCCCACGTGGGTCCTCGTCTCCGCCGGTTTCGACGCCCACCGGGCCGACCCGCTCGCCGGCCTCGAGCTCACAGCGGGCGACTTCGCCGACATCGCGCTGCGGGTGAAGGGGTTCGCACCGGGCCCTGGGCGCATGGCCCTCGTGCTCGAGGGGGGCTACGACCTCGAGGCGCTCAAGTTGTCGGTGGGCGCGAGCCTGTCCGCTCTCATGGGCAACCGCTTCCGGCCGGAGCCCGCCTCCTCTGGCGGTCCGGGAGCCGAGGGCCTGGCAGAGGCACGGCGCTGGCACGAGGCCAGCTCTCCTGCTGGATGATCACGAAGCATCACTGCCTCCCCGTACCCTGATCCCGTGCGAGACACCTCTCGGTGGCAGGGGCGCAGCAATCGAAGTCCTCCACGGTCGGTATGCGCCGGTGGTCGGGGATCCGCCGGGCCGGCGACTGTGGCTCTTAGGATCGGCTCGAAATGGTGAAGCGGTCGACTTCCACTTCGGCCTTCGGGGTGTCGAAACGGGAGAGCCACGACGCCAGCGGCTTCTACCGGCGCTTCACCCCGCCCGAGCTCTCGGCGGAGTCCGATGTCGCCCCTCACCGGGCGCTCGACAAGCTCCTGGTCGGCGACGCTCGCCACATGGACGAGGTCCCCGACTCCTCGGTGGCAATGGTGGTGACGTCACCGCCGTACTTCGCCGGCAAGGAGTACGAAGAGTCGCTCGGGGAGGAGGGCGTCCCGGGCACCTACCTCGAGTACCTCCAACTGCTGCGCGACGTCTTCGCCGAGTGCGTGAAGAAGCTGGAGCCGGGCGGCCGCATCGCGGTAAACGTCGCAAATCTCGGCCGTCGCCCCTACCGCTCTCTGTCGTCGGACGTCGTCGGGATCCTCCAGGACGATCTTCGCCTGCTGCTCAGGGGCGAGATCATCTGGGTGAAACAGCGAGGCTCTTCCGGCTCGTGTGCATGGGGCAGCTTCCAGCGGCCCGGTAATCCGGTGCTCCGGGACCTGACCGAGCGGGTCGTGGTGGCGAGCAAGGGGCGGTTCGATCGGGCGGTCCCGCCCAGGGTCCGGGCTGGCCGGGGGCTCCCGTCGGAGTCGTCGATGACCCGCGACGACTTCATGGAGAACACCGTCGACGTGTGGGAGATCCCGGCGGAGAGCGCCACACGGGTCGGTCACCCTGCACCGTTCCCCATCGAGCTGCCGGCCCGGCTCATCGAGTTGTACACGTACAGGGAGGACCTCGTGCTCGACCCCTTCGTCGGATCGGGGACGACCGCTGTGGCGGCTGTGAGATCCGGACGGCACTTCGCCGGCTACGACATGGACGAGTCCTACATCGCGTTGGCCGAGGGGCGAGTCGAAGAAGAACGCCAGGGGCTGGCGGGCGAGGCGGCGACGTCGCCGTTGAAAGTGAGCCTGCCCGCGATCCCGGGGCCGGCGAGCGAGAGCGAGGACTTTCGATCTCGCGCCGTCCGGGAGGGGCGAGCAGCCAAGGAGATCGCCGAGGCGCTCATCGAAGCCGCCGGGTTCGTCGACATTCAGAAGGATCGCCGCCAGCCGGGAGGGGTGCAGGTCAATTTCACCGCACGGGATCGCAGGGGACGATTGTGGTTCTTCGACGTCACCGGGAGCTTCACCAGCCACCGGGCGGGCCTCAAGAGGACCGACACCTTGTGGAAGGCCCTCGGCAAGGCCTCGGTACTGCGCGAGGTGGGAAGCACACCGCTCGTATTGCTCACTACGGACGCTCCTGCGCTGGGTGCGGGAGCCGATGCGCTGAGGAAGGTGACCGGCCCGAAGAAGCCGATCCATTCGGTCATCGAGATGCTGAAGCAGTCGGGGCTCGAGGATCTACGTGCCCTCTGCGAAGGAAGACGCATCAGCTGAGCTCCTGTTGCCCGACCTTCGTATTGCCGTAACCGAACTCGCAACCGGTC
>DATKIB010000086.1:0-10428 GCA_035509915.1 Acidimicrobiales bacterium
CCAAGAGCGACGCGTGGGAGTCGGCGCCCAAAGGAGCGCACGAATGGGTGAGCTTCCCGGACCCCGACTACGAACGGACCTGGCTCTTCGACGTCACTTTCCTCGAGAGCCGTTGGACATGCATTTTCGGTCGGGGCTGCCAAGGAGTTCTCACGGGGCCCGCGCCCGAGCTCATACAGGGCTGCTGTTCCTACGGAGCCCACTTCACCAGCGCCAAAGACGCCAGGCGAGTCGAGGCGGCAGCGGCCACCCTCACCCCCGAACAATGGCAGTTCTACGACAAGGGCCGGCCCAAAGGGACGAGGTCGCCCCAGGTGGTCGTGCGCAAGCGGTCGGGAGAGCTCACGACCCGCCTGGTGAAGGACGCGTGCATATTCCTCAACCGTCCGGGTTTCCCCGGAGGAGCCGGTTGCTCGCTGCACCGTGCGGCCCTCGAGCGCGGCATTCCCCACCTGAAGCTCAAGCCAGACGTGTGCTGGCAGTTGCCGCTGCGCCGCGACGACGAAGTCGGCGACGGCGGGTACGTGACGAGCGTGATCCGCCAGTGGGACAGGCGTGACTGGGGAAAGGGCGGTGCCGAGTTCCACTGGTGGTGCACTGAGTCTCCCGACGCCTTCGTGGGCAGCCGTCCCGTGCACGAGGAGCTCGAGGACGAGCTGGTGGCAATGGTCGGCAGGAAGATCTACAAGCGCTTGCGCGCCTACCTCACGACTCGCGCGACGAGCGCGGCGATCACCGACGGCGCAGGCTCCGCTTCGCCGGCGCGCCGTCAGGGAGCGCGAGGCGATCTGCGGCAGGGGGTCAGTGTGGGGACCGGAGCACCGGGGCCCGCGCCGGTGGCGCTCCCCCACCCGGCACTGCGCAAGCGCCGCGGCTGAGAGCTGGTCGGCCGGTTGGTCTAGTCGGCCAGCGGGTCGTCGTCGTCGAGAGCCTGAGGGCTCTCGGAGACGGTGCCCAGGATCTGGTCGAGCTCGTCGGACTCCGCCAGGCACCACGAAGCGTGCTCGTCGTCGGGGCCTGCCCCGCACTCCGGGCACGGCTGCTGCGCGGTCGCGATGGAACGCTTCAAGCTGCGTGCTTCTTCGAAGCGGCGATGCCGTCCCTTCTTCACGAGCGAACCCTCCGACGGCTCGGCAGACCCAAGGCGAGCGACCCGCCCAGTCTACCTTCCCGCTCGAGAGCCCCGGCACGGGGTCGAAGGGCCTTCGCGCCTGGCCAAAGGCCCTGCCGAGCCGCAGCGGCGTCGGCCCCCGATCGCACGACGAGGCGTCGAGCGGCAGGGTTACTGTGGCGCGGTGCCCGTGGAATTCGACGCCATGTCCCTTCCCGAGCGCTTCAGGCTCCGGGCGGCCGCCGTGCGCGACAGGGGCATACCCCCCGTCGAGGGACCCGAGCGCCGGAGGTTCGTCGAGCAGGCGCAGACCGACTACATGGATTTCGCCATCCTCGCCGACGCCGAGGTCACGCTCGCCGAGGGGATACTGACCCTTCGCGTCGACCTGCGTCCCGAGGACGAGACGGCCGGAGCTCAGCCGCCGTAGTTCATCCGTGTGTCCTCCATCCGAAGGACCCCGGCCTCCACTGGCGGCGCGGCCGCGGATGCGGATGCGGATTCGGATTCGGATGCAGATGACTCCCCCGGCGCGCCACAGGCCATGACCTCCCCCACGAACCAGCTGTGGCTCTCGAAGTCGAGCCGGTGGCGCACCTCGCAGTCGATCCAGGCGAGAGCGACGTCGAGTATTGGGGCGCCTGTCACCTGCGCCCTGACCGGTGCTCCGTTCATGGTGCCTGCTCCCGTCTCGGGATCCACCTCCTGGTCGGTCACCGGCTTGGCGAACCGCCGCACCAGAGCGCGCTCGTCTCGAGGGAGGATGCTCAGGGCGAAGACGCCGCTGGACACGAGCAGCCCGTGCGTCACCGCCGCGCGCTCGACGCCCACCCCCACGAGCTTCGGCTCGGTCGCCACCTGGGTCACCCAGCTGATCGTCATCAGGTTGCGACTAGGTCCCGAACGCGTCCCCAAGGCGTAGATGCCGGTCGGGAGCATCCACAGGATCCGGCGGCGCAGCCGGTCGTACTCCTCGGGGTCTCGTCCGGGAGGCACAGGGCCCACTACCTGTCTCATTGCCTGCCTCCGGACATCGCGAGCAGTAGGTCGACGCGTGCCTCTGCCGCAATGAACCCGCGCAGTGCCGCCGCGCTCTCGGCATCCGACGTTGCGAGCAGGTCAGCCTTTCCGTGCGCTCCCGCCGGACAGGGTTGACTACCTGCGGCACACAGACAGTCCCTGCCCGCACCGGCGGCCGCCGTGTAGGCCTTCGAGAGCACGTCTGTCAGCTCGGTGTCCGGCGTGGGGAGGTTCTGGTTGGCGCTCAACGCGTCGGTGACGAGCACCTCGCAGTCCGTGCGAAGTGCAGCCGCGTCAGAGGCCGACTGTGTCTTTGCGATCCTGTTCAAGTCCCCCTGCAAAGTCGACATGGCGGCCGCAAACTTCGGGTCGGGGGAGGTGGTCGCCCAGCTCTCTACCTGCTGACCGACGGTGCTCCCTGCGTACTGGCTCCCACAGCCCGCGAGAACCACAGGCATTGCGACCACCCCCAGAGCGCAGAGCGCCGGGCCGAGGCTTGCTCGCACGGACGCTCTTCGACGTCCTGTCACGGCGGTGCGCCGCCGGGCACTAGCACTCAACGCGCCCTTCGGCCGCGGCCGACGAAGAGGCTCAGACCGCCTCCTGCAAGCACCACCAGGGCTACGACGGCAGAGAGGACTAGCAGGAGCATCCCGGTTCGGACGTTACTCGAAGCGCAGCAAGTGGTAATCCTGTTTGCCGCGTCGCAACAGCAGATACTTCCCGAATAGCAGGTCCCCGCGAATTATGCGCGCGTCGAGGTCTGATTGGCGCACGTTGTTGACGTAGATACCGCCCTGGGCTACCAGAGTGCGCGCAGCGCCCTTGGAGGACGCGATCCCAGTGCGAACCGTCGCATCCACGAGGGCCAGACCGTCACCATCGAGATCCGAACGTGGGAAAGTCGTCGTGGGTGCCTCGGAGCACACCTCGAGCAGGGTGCGCTCGTCGAGGGAAGCCACCTCCTGCGAGTACAGGGCGCCGGCCGCTTCCTCGGCTCGGCGAGTCTCGACTTCTCCGTGGACCAGCGTGGACACCTGGCGTGCCAGCTCCCGCTGCGACTCGCGCATTTCGGGGTGGGAGGAGGCGGACTCGTCGAGCGCGGTGATCGTGTCTTGGTCCAGGAATGTGAAGTACCGCAGATAGTCCGCCACCACAGAGTCCTCGGTCCGTAGGAAGTACTGGTAGAGCTGGTACGGGCTCGTGCGGCGCGCGTCGAGCCATACCGTACCCGTCTCGGTCTTGCCGATCTTGGTCCCGTCGGCCTTGAGCACCAAGGGGGAGGTGAGACCGTAGACGTCGGCGCGTCGCTGCTTGCGGACCAGCTCGACCCCCATGAGGATGTTGCCGTACTGGTCGCTGCCACCGAGCTGCAGCCGGCAGTCGTAAAGATCGAAGAGGTGGAGGAAGTCGTAGGCCTGGAGCAGCATGTAGCTGAACTCGGTGAACGAGATGCCCTGCTCCGGCCGGTCGAGGCGGCTCATGACGGACTCGCGCCGAATCATCTCGTTGACGCTGAAGTGCTTGCCCACGTCGCGCAGGAAGTCGACGAGACCGAGCGAGCCCAACCAGTCAGCGTTGTCGACGAGGACCGCACCGCCGCCCGAGAAGTCGACGAAGTGCTCGAGCTGTGCGCGGATCGAGCCGATGTTTGCCCGCAATTGCGCTGTGTCGAGCAGCGGCCGTTCCTCGCTCTTCCCGCCGGGGTCCCCAATGAGCCCTGTCCCCCCGCCTGCCACCGCGATGGGCTTGTGGCCTGCAGACTGCAGGCGGCGGAGCATGCACAACTGGAGGAGATGACCCACGTGCAGGCTGTCGGCTGTGGGGTCGAATCCGATGTAGCCCGTGATCGCGCCGCTCTCGAGCCTCTCACGAAGACCCGCGCCGGCGGCCTGGTGCCAAAGGCGCCGGAATTCGAGATCCTCTGCGAACGTAGGGGCTCTGCGACCGCGACTCATATCCCGCCGGAGGGACAGACCATCGCCCCCCCGTCGACGACCAGCACCTGACCCGTGATCCAGCTCGACGCTTCGGAGAGCAGGAAGAGCGCCACCTTGGCGATGTCGTCGGGTTCACCGATCCGCCGCAGCGGAAGCCGAGCGGCCACCGCGTCTCCCGCCCTCTCCCACAGCGCGCGCGCGAACTCCGTCTTGACCAGACCAGGCGCGAGGGCGTTGACCCTGACCGAGGGCCCTAGCTCGTAGGCGAGTTGCCGCGTCAGGTGGGCGACCGCGGCCTTGGTCACGTTGTACCAGCCGATGCCGGGCTCGACCGAGAGTCCTCCCACGGAGGACACGTTGAGCACCGATCCCCCCCGCTGTGCCATCGAAGCCCGCCACGCGCACTGGGTCCAGACGAGCAGGGCGCGCTGGTTCACCTGCACGGTCTTGTCGGCCCTGCCGAGGTCGAGGTCGACCAGCCGGCCGAAGTACGGATTGGTGGCTGCGTTGTTCACCAGGATGTCGACGGCGCCGAAGCGCTCCACGGTCGCCGCCACGCACGCCTCCGCGGCATCAGGATCGCCTGCGTTCGCCGCGTGCCACCCGACGCTCCCGCCAGAGCCCTCGATGCTCGAAGCTGCTACTTCGAGGGCATCGGCCTTTCGCGACGAGAGCATCACGTCGGCCCCGGCTTCGGCGAGCCGCGCGGCGATCGCCAGGCCGATCCCCCGTGATGCACCTGTGACCAAGGCCACCTTGCCGTCCAGTCGCAGTTCCACGCCGCAAACCCTACATAGAGCGAACGCCTAGCATCGCCGTCTGTGTCGGGCTCCTATGGCTCTGGCGGGTTCGGGTGAACAGGCTGGCCTCTGAGACCAGCCCCTATCTGCGCCAGCACGCTGACAACCCCGTCGACTGGTACCCGTGGGGCGCCGAGGCGCTCACAGCCGCACGCGAGCTCGACCGCCCGGTGATGTTGTCGGTTGGATACTCGTCGTGCCACTGGTGTCATGTCATGGCCCACGAGTCCTTCGAGGACTTCGAGACGGCCGCGCAGCTCAACAGTCGCTTCGTGCCGGTCAAGGTCGACCGCGAGGAGCGCCCCGACGTCGACGCCATCTACATGGAGGCGGTCCAGGCGGTCTCCGGTCGAGGCGGATGGCCCATGACCGTCTTCCTCACGCCCGACGGGAGGCCGTTCTTCGCGGGCACCTATTTTCCCGTCCGCGACCTGCCCGGCGTCCCTGGATTCCGGCGCGTCCTCGAAGCCGTGGACGACGCGTGGCGCAACAGGCGAGGCGAGGTCGAGAAGCAGGCGGACGCCCTTCTGGAGGCGATCTCCCACCACACCCGCCTGCCTGCACCTTCAGTGGAAGAGGGTGAGACGCGTGCCTACGCGCTCGTAGTGGCCGCGGCACGCCAGCTCGAAGCCCGCTTCGACCCAGAGTGGGGCGGCTTCGGCCCGGCACCGAAGTTCCCACACCCCACCCTCGTCGACCTGTGCCTGTTGCATCACCGTCTGAGCGACGAGGACTCCTCGAAGCAGATGGCCGAGCAGACCCTCGGCGCGATGGCTGCGGGCGGGATCTACGACCAACTGGGTGGCGGCTTCCACCGCTATTCCACCGACGAGACCTGGACCGTCCCGCACTTCGAGAAGATGCTCTACGACCAAGCTGGGCTCGTCCGCACCTACCTGCACGCGTGGCAGGTGACCAAGGACCCAAGGTGGCTCGGCGTGGTGACCGAGACCGTCGGCTACGTCTTGCGCGATCTGTCGCTACCGGGCGGTGGGGTCTGCTCGGCCGAGGACGCCGACTCCGAAGGAACGGAGGGGCGCTTCTACGTTTGGACGAAGTCCGAGATCGTCGATGTGCTCGGCGCGGACCTCGCTGCGGCTGCGTCGCAGTGGTACGGAGTCACCGATGCCGGCAATTTCGACGGCCGCTGCATATTGCGCCGCCCCCTGGGTGGTCCGCTCGAACGTCCCGCCGAGATCGAACGGGCGCGACGACTGCTTCTGGCCGCGCGTGGCGAGCGAGTCCGCCCAGGGCGCGACGACAAGGTGCTCACCGAATGGAATGCCATGTTCGGCTCTGCCCTCGCAGAGGCGGCGGGAGCGACAGGGCGCGACGACTGGGGCTCGGCCGCAGTCTCCATCGCCGAGTTCCTCCTGTCGGAGCTCCGCCGTCGGGGCGACGGGCGCTGGCTCAGGTCCTGGCAGGACGGGCGAGCCCAGCACCTCGCCTACGCCTCCGACCACGCGTGGTTGATAGAGCTCTTCACCCGCCTCGCGGAGCTGACGGGCGAGTACGTGTGGCTGGAACGAGCTCGCCAGACGGCGGAGGTGATGCTCGAGCTGTTCTCCGAACCGGGCCGGCCCCTCTACACGACCGGGACGGACGCCGAGCAGCTCGTGGTGCGGCCTGTGGAGCTGACCGACGGCGCCACCCCGTCGGCGACCTCGGTGGCGGCAGCCGCGTTGCTCCGGCTCGGGGCGCTGTGCGGGGACGTCGAGCTGACCGCAAGGGGCGAGTCGCTCCTCGAGGCGCAGATGCCGCTCGCCGCCGCGCAACCGCTGGCGGTCGCCGGCGCCGTGACCTCCGCCACCATGGGGGGAGACGGGATCCTCGAGGTGGTGGTGGGCTGGGACCGACGCGACCTCCTCGGGACGGTTCGTGCTCGCTACGAGCCGAACGCGGTGCTGGCGTGGGGCCAGCGCACCGACTCGGTGTTGTGGGAGGGTCGCACCGAAGCCCTCGCCTACGTGTGCCGGAGGTACGCCTGCCAAACACCCTCCTCTACCGCCGAGGAGCTCGAAGAGCGTCTCGACACCGAGCGCGCGCTGGATCGATCTCGTTTCTTCGCGGCACGAGGGACCTGACGAGCAGGCTGGAAATGGGGAAGGAGGACGCCGTCGGCACCGGAGCGCGAAAGGCCGGACCCCCATCCACGGGGCGGCCCAGACGCTCGCGCCGGCTACCCCCGCTGCCCCGCGGCGCCCACCGATGCATGGTGCTGGCGTGCGGTCCAGAGGACGTGGCCGCGGTGGACATGACCTCAGGTGCTCTCGTGCGGCTGCGCGTCCAACCCCACGACGCCCAAGACCTGTCCCTTGCGTCCTTCGACGTGGTGGACGCCAGATGGGCGGCCGATCCCGAGCGCGACGACCTCGCCCAGCCAGAGGCCGTGTCCCTCGAGGGCGCTCCCGTCGCAGTAGGGGCGATGAAGGGCAGACGAGCGAGAAGGGTCCTGCGGCATCTCGTGGCGCCCGCCGAGCAGAACCTGCTCGGCTTCCCCGGATCCTCCGCCCCGTACTGGGAGTTCGGGGGGATGAGGCCTTCGGTGGCCCTGGTCGTGCCGAGCCGCGGACCGCTTCTCTTCCGCCGGCGGTCCGACGAGAGGGTGTGGGCGCGCTTCGGATGGCCGCGCAGCGACAACTGGTTGCCCGTCGAGGACCGCAGGGCGGTGGCGGCGTTGTGGGCCTCTCGCCGCGACCGGCTGGCTGGGAGGGAGCTGTCGCGAGCTCTGGGCTTCCGGCCCCACTTCCTGGTGGTGACGCTGAGCAGACCGCGAGACGGCCACTGCTACAAGACCGTCGCCGCCATCCTCCCCCGTCCCTGAGCCGACGCAGCTGCCCGGCCAGGGAGCTGCTGCCCGGTTAGCGGGAGGCCTTGCCAGAGGCCAGCGCCCCCGAGGCGAGGTCCTCCGCCATCGCCCATCCGAAGACGACCAGTCGGTCGCCTCGCTTCAGGTCGATGCCCTTGAACAGGGGCTGGACCCCGTCGGGCGCGCTCACCTTCGGTCCCGAGAGGTCCAGCGCGCCGGCAGGCGACCCGTTGCCACCGAGCACGAAGGTGCGGTCGTCGATCCGCCCCTCTGCGCCGAAGCGCTTGGCCAGCCTGCGGCCCCATGCTCTTTCCTCTCCCGAGGCTTTGTGCCCCGGCCTGGGCACCACGTCGCTCAGTCCGGTGAAAGCCGCAAACGCCTCGGCTGCCGCCAGTCGCGTGCCCACCAGGACGTCCTCGTCGGGGAACGCGAGCAGCGCCCGCCGGTACTGGTCTCCCAGCAGGTGGCGGGCGGTCTGCTCCGCACGCGCCGTGCAATCGACCGTTGCGAGCCCGACCAGCAGCGACGGAGTGCCGCCGATGCGCTCGAGGGTGGCGAAGGAGTACCCACGGAGCTTGTTGCCCTCACGTACCAGGGTGACCAGGACCCAGTCCTCGCACTGCTTGGAGAGGAAGCCGATGTCGAACCCGGGCTCCCGGTCGACGCAAAGATCGGCCATCTCGGCCAGTTCGGCGTCGCTCAGCGCTGTGCAGTCCTTGGTCTCGATCTGAAACGACATGGGCTGTGTGCTCCTCCAGCTGGTCCGGTCTCGGGCACCGAGCGAGCTCGTCTGCTCGATGAGGCTGCCCTCCAGAATACGGGACGCGGAGTACCCCGCCCACTCCGCAGCCCACCGCGGGTGCCGGGAGAGGCCCGCGGCCGCCCCTTCACCTGCGCCGACCGGCCCCGGCGGCACCTCCCTCAGGCGAGGATCGCCCCCGAACCCAACAGGGCCCTCAGCTCCCCGATCAACCCTCGTCGGCTGTCGACGTTGAACGCCGGGGGAAGCCGCAGTGTGGTCTGTCCCACCTCCAGGTAGACGGGTTGCAGTCCCTGATGCTCGCCGAACAGCTGCTTCAGCTTGTCCACCACCCCGTCGCTCATGGCTGACAGGGGCAGCTTGAGGCGGAGCTCGCCCACCCCGTCGGAGCCCAGCTCGGGCCGGTAGGCGTCCATGCAGACGAGCTTGACCTGGTCGTCTCGGGTGTCGACTCGCCCTCTCACCACGCAGATGGCGTCCTCCTCTAGCAGGCCCCCAACGCTCTCCATGACCTTCGGGAACGCGAAGACCTCGATCGAGGCACGCAGGTCCTCGAGGACGAACGTGGCCATCAGCTCACCTCGTCTCGTGTAGCGACGGTTGAGCGCCGTCACCACCCCGGCCACGGAGCGCACCTGCCCGTCGCGGCCCATCGCATCGAGCATCGCGGCGTCGTCCTCCTTCAAGTCCGACACCTGGCAGTCGGTAAGCCGGGCGAGCGCTGCCTCGAGTCCCCGCAGCGGATGGTCCGATACGTACAGCCCGAGCATCTCTTTCTCGTACGCGAGGAGCTGGGAGGTCGCGAACTCGACGTCCGGGACCGGCACCTCCAGGTCGCGGTACCCGGCGCCAGCGTCCTCCTGGGCCGCAGAGAAGCCCTCGACCGAAGCGAACAGGGTCGAGATCCCCGCTTCCTCCTCGCGTCGGCGCCCGAGCGTCCGCTCGACTATGTCCTCGAACACCATGCACAGGCCTCGCCGGGTGTGACCCAGGGAATCGAAGGCTCCGGCTTTCACCAACGATTCCACGGTGCGCTTGTTGAGCACCACGGGATCGACCCGGCGGCAGAAATCATAGAAATCCGAGTACGGCCCCCTGGCCTCTCGTTCGCTGACGATGCGCTCGACCAAGCTCTCGCCCACGTTTCGCACCGATGCCAAGCCAAAGACGATCCGGTGCTTGCCGTCCTCGCCCACCAGGGGGGTGAACTCGGACCACGACCTGTTGACGTCGGGCACGAGCACCTCGATTCCCATCACCCTGCACTCGCCCAGGTAGACGGCCGTCCTGTCCTTGTCGTCCTTCACCGAGGTGAGCAACGCGGCGAGGTACTCGACTCGGTGATGGGCTTTCAGCCAGGCCGTCTGGTACGACACGCGGCCGTAGCCGTAGGCGTGCGACTTGTTGAACGCGTAGTCGGCGAATGGCTCGATGATGTCGAACAGCTGCGTGCCGAGGCGCTCGTCGTACCCGCGGGCGACGCAACCTGCCACGAACTTCTCGCGCTCGGCCGCGATCAGAGCGCGATCCTTCTTCCCGCACGCCTTGCGAAGGTTGTCGGCCTCTTCGAGCGTGTAGCCCGCGATGCTCTGGGCCACACGCATCACCGACTCCTGGTAGATCATCAGGCCGAAGGTGTCCGCGAGTATCGGCTCGAGGTCGGGATGCAGGTAGGTGACCGCCTGCCTGCCGTTCTTCCGGTCGGCGTAGTCGCGGTGCATGTTCGCCGCCATGGGCCCGGGCCGGTAGAGCGCGTTGAGCGCGGCGATGTCGTCGAAATGCGTCGGCGCGAGCGCTCTCAGGAGCGATCGCATCGGCCCGCCCTCGAGTTGGAAGACCCCGATCGACTGGCCCGAACGGAGCATTGCGAAGGTCTCGGGGTCGTCGGGGGGAAGCGAGTCGATGTCCGGCCTCGAGCCTGTGGTGCGCTCGATCAGGTCGAGAGCGCGCTCGATCACCGACAGGTTGCGCAGGCCCAGGAAGTCCAT
>DATKIB010000087.1:0-26482 GCA_035509915.1 Acidimicrobiales bacterium
CCTGCCCAGCTCCGGTCGGCCAGGTCCACCGTCGTCTCGACCTCTGCGCCCGCCTCACGCCAGCGTTCGATGTCTTCGGAGAACACGACCTGGTCCGGCGACCTGGCTCCCACGAGCAGGACCACGCGCGCCCCGCGGCCGCGGCCCGGCTCGTGCGTTCGGCTCCCCGGCCTCCGGGCCGCCGCCGGGCGCGCCATGTTGTCGACCAGGTGCGTCACAGCTCCACGCAGAGGGGCGAGCCCGATCCCGCCTGCCACCACGACCGCGTCCTCGTCCACGAGCTCCTCGACTCCCCAGTCGGTCCCGAAGGGCCCCCGCACACCAACGGCGGTCCCGACGGCGGCCCTGCAAAGGGCATGGGTCACCGCTCCGACGTCGCGCACGGTGTGCTCGATCGGGCCCTGCACGCCCGGGGCGCTGCTGATCGATATGGCCACCTCTCCCACTCCGAACGCGGTGAGCATGTTGAACTGCCCCGCCCGAAAGCTGAAGCCCGGGTCCTCGACGGGCTCGAGGAAGAGGGTGACGACGTCCTCAGTCTCTCTCCGCCTGTCCACGACCCGGTAGACGTGGGGCACCAACGGGCCCGGGCCTTGGAGCACCGGCTCGGCGAACGACGTCTTCACCTGGCGAGGGTCTCTCTGCCCCGGGGCCCACGATCATCACCTTCGCGCGACCCTTCGCCGTAGAGATCGAGGAGCCTCACACGGGCAGCCTGGAGCCTGTCGAGGATGACCGACGCAAGGCGCTTCATGAGCTCGTAACCGAAGGCGGGGTCTGCCTCTGCCTTCGCGCGCAGACACGCCGCGTCCACAGACAGGGCGCCGACGGGCTCGGTCGCCCGGGCGTCGAACTGCCACGAGTACGGAGGGAAGAGCCAAGACCATCCGACCACCTGCCCGGGTCCGAGCGTCTCGATGACGAGCGCACCGTGACCGGGGCGACGCACCTCGAGTGCCACCCGGCCGCGCCGCAACATGTACAACGTGTCGGCCTCATCGCCTTCCGACAGCAACAGGTCGCCGGCGCCTATCGCGACGTTCCGGGCGCAGCCGGCGACGAGCGCCGCCACGTCCCCGGGGAGTCCGGCCAGCAAGGGGTGCTCGGCGACCAGGTCCGCGATGCTCTCAGGCACTGGTGGCTCTTTCGCCGTCAGCCGCCCGTATGGCCGCGCACTCCTCGGTGATGTCGATGCCCACGGGGCACCACGTGATGCAACGCCCGCATCCCACGCACCCCGAGACGCCGAACTGGTCCCACCAGGTTGAGAGCTTGTGAGTCATCCACTGCCGATAGCGAGAGCGCGTCGTCTCGCGCACCGGGCCCCCGTGGAGATAGGAGTGCGCGAGGTCGAAGCACGACGCCCAGGTGCGTTCACGCTCGACACCTCCACCCACGTCGGTGGTATCCCGGACCGTGGCGCAGAAGCACGTCGGGCACACGAGTGTGCAGTTGCCGCACGCGAGGCATCGAGATGCCACATCGTCCCATCGCCAATGCTCGAGGTTCCGCGCTAGAAGTCCCGGAAGGTCGTCGGTGTCGAGGTGCCTGCCCATGTGCGAAGCCGCGTCCTCCAACATTGCCGCTCTGGCCTCGAGGTCGCCGGCATCGGCAGGGGGGGCGGAGAGCTCGTCGAGCAACTCCGCACCCTTGTCGGATCCCGCCCTTACGAGGAAGCGGTGCCCGTGTTCGTCCAGGAGCTCGCTGAGAGCGAGGTCGAAGCCTTCTCCCGCGGCGGGACCCGTGCCCATGGACGTGCAGAAGCAGGTCCCCGAGGGGGTCCCGCACTCGGCCACCAGAACGAAGCCGGCGCGCCTTCGACTGTAGAGGGGGTCTCCTCCGGCGGCCCCGCCGAGGACCTTGTCGAGCACCCCGAGCGCTGCGAGCTCGCACGGCCGGGCGCCCACGAGGGCTGTGGGCGGTGTGCGGTCCACGGTCTCCTCGAGTCGGACGCTGCCCTCGGTGACGGTCGCTCTCCAGACCACCGAGCGCGACGGGAACACATCTGCCTTGATCGAATCCTGCCCCACGGCCCACGCGAAGAGCGCCGGATCGTCGCCGTGCTCGAGCCGGTACGTGCCCGGCGCCTGGGTGTCGTGCCACCCTTCGGGCAGGTCGTCGGTGCCATGCACCTCACCGATGGAGATCGCCTGGTCGCGGACCACCGGCCCGAGGACGCGATACCCGCGCCCGGCGAGAGACGAGATGAGCTGATCGAGTCCGTGGCGGTCGATCACGACTGCTTCGCCGATGGGCATCTCCCCGAGGCTACGGCGGGCCGAGGTGGGAGAAAAGGGCCTAATCGCCATCACCCTGATCGTGGCAAGTCCCGCGCCTTGATCAATGCGATTCCCGCAGCATCCGGCCATCGCGCGACAGCACCCGCCTCTCGATCGGAAGGCGGGCGCTGCCCTCGGTTGTTCGCGCCTCCGAGGAGTGGAGCGGGACTCTCGGTAGGGCTTCGAGATGCCCGGTCTTCGCGACTGGACCCGGCACGCCGAGTCGATCGTCGCCTGTCGTTCCCGAGGTCAGCCCGACTCGGGCGAGATCGACTCACCCGATGGCCCGGCCCCACAGAGGCGCTCTGTACAGGTCCGGTCTACCAGATGCCTCACCTCCTCACTTCTCGCGGCGTCGATCGCGACCGAAGCTTCTGTGCGCGATCTCCAACGCCGCTCTTGCAGAGTCCGGGACGACGAAGGAGAGGGACAAGGCACAGGCCTCGCGAGACGAGCAGTACAGCTCCGACTCGACATCGTCGAAGTCCTCGTACCCGCCCGTGTCGTATGCACCTGGGCCGATCGCCGGTTGGAGCATTTCGAGCTCCTCTCCGTTGTCGAAGACTCTGCTATCGGTGTACTCCCCGAGGGGACCCTCGGATAGAGCCGAAAGCCTCTGAGGGCGCTACTCCCGCCCGCTCCCATAGCCTGACCCCCCTGACCCCCGTCGCCGGTGGCGGAGACCGGTCGCCCTTGATGGGAAGCTGTGACAGCCAAGGGTCAGCGGCAGGTCTGCGACAGGAGGGCAGGACCATGGCGATGAACTGCAAGCCGGTCCCGACACTCGACGAGCGCATCAACGACATCCGGTGCCGCACAGCCGAGATCGTGAACCAGGACATCCTCCCCGACGAGCACCGGCTCTGGGCGGCTCGTCAGGAGGGTGAGTCGATGGAGCACCGTCGGGAAGTGCTCGAGCTGCGAGCCGCGATCAAGGAGAAGGTGAAGAAGGCGGGGCTCTGGGCTCCTCATCTCCCGAAGGAGTACGGGGGGATGGGCCTCGATTTCCTCGCACACGCCTACATGAACGAGGTCCTCGCTTACGCGGTCGGTGCCGCATCTCTCTTCGGAGTGGTGGCACCCAACTCGGGCAACCAGTCGATCCTGGCGAAGTACGGCACCGAGGAGCAGAAGAGGAAGTGGCTCCTCCCGCTCATCGACGGGACGATGGAGTCGGGGTTCTCTATGACCGAGCCGCAGAACCCGGGCTCGGACCCCCGATCCCTCACGACCACCGCCGTGGAGGACGGAGACGATTGGGTCATCAACGGTCACAAGTGGTTTACCTCGAACGGCATCGCGGCCGATTTCTTCATCGTCATGTGCCGGGTCGTGGCGCCGGGCGCGTCGCCGGCGCCGGGCGACCCGATGGTCCAGATCATCGTGCCCACGAACCAAACCGGGGTGAACATCGTGCGCGGCATCGGGATCTGGGGCAGCAAGGCGTCCGATCACTGCGAGGTGAAGTACGAGAACGTCCGAGTTCCCAGGTCCAACGCCCTTGGTCACGTGGGTCAGGGCCACCAGGCAGCGCAGGACCGCCTGGGCGCGGGCCGCATCTACCACTGCATGAACTCGATCGGCCAGATGTGGCGTGCGTTCGATCTCATGGTCCAGCGGACCCGCAGCCGCCGGGTGCACGGCGGGCTGCTCGAGGACAAGCAGTTCGTCCAGGGCTTCATCGCGGACAGCTACATCGACATCCAGGCGGCGCGACTCATGACCCTGCACGCTGCAGAGAAGATCGACCAGGGCCTGCAAGGCGCGCGGACCGACATCTCCGCGATCAAGGTCTTCGTGCCGGCCGCCTACACGCGTGTCGTGGACAGGGCCATCCAGGTATGGGGGGCGGCCGGCATCACGAGCGACCTGCCGCTGGCGGCGATGTACCTCGGTGCTCGCACCCTGCGCTTGGCGGACGGGCCCGACGAAGTCCACAGGATCCTCATCGCGAAGCACGTTCTCGGTCAGTATGCGAAGGGCGAGGGCTGGGACTTCGGCAATTGATTAGAGGTCCAGCGGATCAGCCGGCGACCGCGCAGCCATCGACGCCTGCGCACACCCCGTCCAGGAACGCGCGAACGGTCGACTCGGCGAGACGGTGCAGCAGCACCTCGTCTGCGTGGATTCCCCAGGATCCGGCAGGAGGCTCGTACCGCCCGCGCAGCGCCACCATGGTCTGGCCAAGACCGAAGGGCGCGACCTCGATGTCGGCATCGAGTCGTGGGAACAGCGAGCTCTGACCCGCCGCCTCCCACGTGAACGCCACGAGGAGCGCGTTCTCCACGTCCCGCACCGGGCCCGCGTGGACTTCGACCGTCTTGGCGAGCGCAGCTGGCCATCCTCGGGGGGCCACCTTGATCCTGAGGCGCTCTCCCTCCGTGCGGGCCGGGCCGAGTCCTGCCTCGAGAAGCGAATCGATCCCACTGGCGAACCGCGCGGCAACCTCGTCGTAGGGCCGGTCCACGATCTTGAAGTCCTGGACGAACACCACGGTCACCACCTCCACACCAGCCGGAACCTCTGTCCCAGCATGGAGGCGGCGAGACACCGCACATAGTGCCGTTCGGACTGTTAGAAAACGCCGACGCTGGGCCGGCTACTGGTCGCGACGGCCCGATTGGGCCCTTCGCTCGGCCAGTCGAGCGGCGTATGCCGCCGCCTCTGACCGCCGGCCCATGCCCAGCTTGCCGAGCAGGTTGGAGACGTAGTTCTTCACGGTCTTCTCCGACAGGAAGAGCTCGGCCCCGATCTCTCGATTGGTCTTACCGGCCGTGATCATGTCGAGGATCTCGTGCTCGCGGGGGGTCAGGCGCTCCATGCCCTCCTCCTCCGCCCGGGCACTGCGCAGCTCCTCCAGCACCCTCCGCGCCGTCTCACGGTCGATCAAGGAGTGGCCCGAGGCCGCTGTCCTTACCGCAGCCACCAGCTCCTGTCCCTGTATCTGCTTGAGCACGTAACCGCTCGCCCCGGCGACGATCGCCTGAGCGAGCGCTTCGTCGTCCGCGTAAGAGGTGAGGATCAAGCACTTCACCTCAGGATGGCGCGAGCGGATCTCCCGGCAGACGTCTATCCCGTCGCCGTCGGGGAGCCGCACGTCGAGCACCGCCACGTCGGGATGCGCCTCGGGGATGGCGGCAAGGGCCTCGGCCGCGGTGGCCGACTCCGCGACGACCTCGATCGAGTCGTCGGCCTCTAGTACGCGCTTGACCCCCTCGCGCACGACCTGATGGTCGTCGAGCAAGAACACCCGCACCGTCACGGTGCCAGTCTGCCCCAGACGCACGCCCGGACGATTCCCCGGACAACGCGCCGTGTCGATGCCAAGATGCCATCGTGCCGTACCACTCCATCAGGGAGCCCGAGCAGCTCCAAGCCCTGCTGGACGCCGTCTTCGTGATCGAGGCGGAGCTCGAGCTCCCAGGGATCCTTCGCCGTATCGTCGAAGCCGCCTGCAAGCTCACCGGGGCCCGCTACGGAGCGCTCGGAGTGCTCGACGTGTCGGGAAAGGCGCTCTCGGAGTTCGTGCACGTGGGAATCGACGAGGCCACCGTGGACGAGATCGGGCATCTGCCCGAGGGGGCAGGGATCCTCGGACTCCTCATCGTCGAACCGCAGCCCATCCGGCTGAAGGACCTCTCCGAGCACCCGGACTCGGTCGGCTTCCCACCTCATCACCCCCCCATGCGATCCTTCCTCGGCGTACCGGTGAGGGTGCGGGGCGAGGTCTACGGCAATCTCTACCTCACCGAGAAGCAGGGCGCGGAGGACTTCTCCGACGGTGACCAGGACGTGATCGTCGCACTCGCGGCGGCGGCGGGCATAGCGGTGGACAACGCCAGGCTCCACGCGCGAGTCGGCGAGCTCACGATGGCGGCCGACCGCGAGCGCATCGCCCGCGAGCTCCATGACACGGTGATCCAACGGTTGTTCTCGACCGGCCTCTCCCTGCAGTCGGTGTTGCCGACCGTCGAGGACCTCGACCTGCGCTCGAGGATCCAGGAGGCCGTCACCTCCCTCGACGACACCATCCGTCAGGTTCGCACGACCATCTTCGCCCTCGAGCCCCCGCCCGCGGCCAGGAAGGGCGTACGAGCTCGGGTGCTGGACATCTGCGCGGAAGCAGCTCGCACTCTCGGCTTCGAACCGGAGGTCAGGTTCTCTGGGGCGATCGACCGTGGAGTCCGCTCTCCCTTGGCCACAGAACTGCTCAGCGTGCTTCGCGAGGCGCTGTCCAACGTGGCTCGCCACGCCTCGGCACATCGTGCCGAAGTAGAGGTTTCTGTGGACGGCGCCCTCGCGCTGCGAGTGGTCGACGACGGCAGGGGCGTAGCAGATACCTCCGCAGCTAGCGGGGGGCGCGGCATGTCGAACATGGCCGAGAGAGCCGAATTGCTCGGTGGCACCTTCTCGGTCTCGAACCGCCCGGGAGGCGGGACCGAGGTCTCTTGGATCGTGCCACTCCCCGCCGAGGGCTGAGGTCTTTGCTGCGTGTAGCCGGATCTCCGAGAGGGACTCCGCGTGTCGACTCGCCCGGTAGACACGGGCGGCCGGTCGACCTCAGGAGAGCCGGCGAGCCTCGAGATCGACTTCGGCGCCGACCACCTGCACCCGAAAGCGTGCGTCGACCACGACCGCTCCCTGAGGGCTCGCTATGACAGGGTTGCAGTCGGCCTCCGCCAGCTCCGGCAGATCCTCAGCGAGCCGTCCGAGGCGCACGAGCAGGTCTACGAGCGCGTCGAGGTCCACGGGCTGGCTGCCCCGAAAGCCGGTCAGCAGAGGCGAGCCTCTGAGTGAGAGCACGAGCTCCCTCGCGTCGAGCTCGGTCAGCGGCGCCAGGCGAGTGGCATGGTCGCCGAGCAGCTCGACAGTCGTACCGCCGAGCCCGAAGAGCACGAGCGGTCCGAACGCTCGGTTTCGCACGAATCCGGCGATCGTCTCGACGCCTGAGGGGGCCATCTTCTGGACCACCGCGCCTCCCATCCGCTCGCCGAGCGTCCGCCTCATCCGCCCGTAGGCCTCCCCCACGGCTCCGGGGGACTCGAGCGCAAGTTCGACCCCCCCGAGATCGCTCTTGTGCACTATGTCAGCGCCCGTCACCTTCAAGGCGACGGGGAAGCCGACCGCCTGGGCCGCCTGCGCCGCCTCATCCGAGCTGCTGACCGCGACGGTCTGCGCGCACGGGATGCCGTAGGACCCGAGGAGCTGCATGGCGCGCTCTGCGGTGACCCATCCACTCGCCTCGCGCTGCGACGCCGATCCGTCCGCGGCCTCTGCATCGGGCACTGGCTCGAGCACCCTGCGGGCGGCGTTGGCGTCGAGGCGGTCGAGCACCGGCTCGGCACCGGTGGGGCGCGCCAGCCATCGGGAGTACGCGACCGCCCGGGAGAGGGCCCTCGCCGCGGTCTCTGGATACGTGAAGCACGGGACAGTGACGCCGTCCTCGCGCAGCGCCCTGGGCCCCGCCTCCGCCCCCAAGAAACAGGCGAGCACGGGCTTGGCACCCTCACGATGGGCGGCCATCCGCACGGCGGACACCACCGCGGCTGCCACGTCGTCGGCACGCGTAACGAGGGGCGGGGTGAAGATGACGACCAGGGCGTCGACCTCGTCGCCCCCGAGCAGCGTCTCGAGCGTTCGCCCGTAGGTGTCGGCCGTGGCCGAGGCGATCATGTCGACGGGATTGCCCAGACCGGCGCCGTGCTCCGTGAAGACGCCGATCGCCTTCTGGGTGGCCGGTGTCAGCTCCGGGACCTCCAGGCCGTGGCCCACGCAGGCGTCGGCAGCGAGCACCCCCGGGCCGCCCGCGTTGGTGAGGATCCCCACCCGGCCCCCACGCGGCAGCGGGCAGGCTGCCAGCACCTCGGCGACGTCGAACAACTCCTCGATGGTGTCGACGCGGACCACCCCCGTCCTTTCGAAAAGAGCGTCCACCGCCTCCTCAGGACTAGCCAGCGCGGCCGTGTGGGAAGCGGCGCCTCGCGTACCGGCCACGCTGCGCCCGCTCTTGACGGCGACGATCGGCTTGGACCGGCTGAGGCGCTCGGCGATGCGGCTGAACTTGCGAGGGTTGCCGAAAGACTCGAGGTACATGAGCACGACCTTGGTGGCGTCGTCGTGCTCCCACCAACGAAGCAGGTCGTTGCCGCTGATGTCCGCCTTGTTGCCCGTGGAGACGAAAGCGGAGACCCCGAGACCGCGTGCCGATATCTCGCGGAGCAGCGCGATACCTAACCCGCCTGATTGTGAGACGAAGCCGAGCGAGCCCGGCAACGGAGCGTCGGGAGCGAAGGTGGCGTTCATGGACACCTCCGGGTCGGTGTTCACGACTCCGAAGCAATTCGGGCCGACCAGGCGCATGCCGTAGGAGTGGGCCAGTCGCGTGATCTGGCGTTGCTGGGCAGCGCCGTCCGGTCCTGTCTCCGCGAAGCCGGCCGAAATGACGACCAGAGCGCCCACGCCCTTCCTCCCGCACTCCTCCACCACCCCCTCCACCTTCGCAGCGGGCACGGCGACCAGGCCGAGGTCCACAGGTCCCGGGATCGCCTCGACGTTGGGCCAGCACGGCACGCTCGCGACGTGCGGCGCCGAAGGATTCACGGGATAGACGGGTCCCTCGAACCCTCCCATGAGCAGGTTGCGAAGCAGCTGGTGCCCGATGGTCCCCGCCGCGCGCGACGCCCCGATCACGGCAATGGACCTCGGCCTGAGCATCCTCTTCATGGAGCTCACGACGGCTGTGCGATCCCGCTCCTCGGCCGCCGCCAGGGCCGCAGCGCTCGGCGAGATGTCGAGCACGACCGTCACAACCCCTGAGGAACGTTCGTACTGCCGGGCAAAGCCTGCGTTGCGCAGGACCTCGAGCATCGGATGGTTCTCCGAGAGAGTCTCGGCCACGAATCGTCTTATGCCGTACCGGCGTGCGGCCTCTACGAGATGCTCCAAGAGGACGGTGCCTATGCCCTTTCCCTGGAACTCGTCGGCCACGACGAAGGCGACCTCTGCCTCGTCGCGGCCGGGGCTGCGGTCGTAGCGGGCGACAGCGATGATCCGCGGCCCTCGCTCTGCCACCAAGGCCACTCGGTCCGCAGCATCGACGTTGGTGAAGTGCTGCACCTCTCGTTCACTGAGGACCGGGTGCGGACCGAAGAAACGAAAGACGACAGTGCGCTGCGACAACCCCCCGTGGAACTCGACCAGGGCCTGCGCGTCACCCGGGAGGATGTCTCGCACGTGAGCGGTGCTGCCGTCCGAGAGCAGCACGTCGAAGTCGCGCGCCGCCGTCCCTGAAGGTGCCGGGGCGCCGACGCTCACGGTCGCGGCACCGGACTCGGGTCCTCCTCGCGCACGGCTGTACCTAACGGCGGATGCGGCGACCGGAGAAGGCGGGCGACGAGATGGCCACCCAGTGCTCCTTCGCCCCACCCGCCCACGGCTCGAGGTGCATCGCCGTCATTCTCTGTGACCATTCGTCGAAGTCACCGGTGATCTCCTGGCCCACTCCGTGGACTACGACGCTCCAGCCGGCGTGGTACAGGGAGTCGGTCCCGTCGATCTCGAAGGCCACCCTGCCGAGCGTGGCGGCCGAGAGCTTGGTGCCGGGGTCGGTGCGGAAGGCGACGGTGCGCCCGTCGATGACGTAGTTCACGGGGAAGATGTGGGGTCGGCCATCCGCCACGACCGCGATCCTTCCCACCGCGTGGGACGCCAGGAGCTGGAGGCACTCGGCCTCGGGGATCTCTTCCAGCGTTGCGTCCTCTGTCACGGGGTCTCCTCGATCGTCGGTCGTCTGCTCAGCGCCAACTCTGGCTTAGCTCATTTCGCCCTTGCCGGCTCGCAGGGGTCTGCCTCGCACCTGCAAGGACGGTACTGGCAGGCCCGGCCGGTCCCTCGCCTGGGTCTACCCAGGCAGTGCCGCTCGGCAAAAGGACATTCGGGGGAGCCGTTCGGCACTACTCGGTTCACCGCCCTCCCGGCACGCTGGGAGAGGAAGTCGCAGGATGCGACGAAGTCTCGAGAGGAGCAACGACAAATGCGACGCAAGACATTCGACATGATCGCTTCAGGGGGCGGCGCACTGATCGTCGTCGTCCTGCTGGTGGCGGGCGCCCTGGCGATGTGGGGCTACACGTTCGCCAACTCCAACGTCCACAACCAGCTCGCAGAGCAGCAGATCACCTTCCCGTCCGCGGCGGCCTTCGCCCACCCGCAGGTTGGTGGCGAGATCACCCCTTCGATGATCCCGTCGGTCAGCCAGTACGCGGGCCAGCAGCTGCTCACGGGCCAGCAGGCCGAGGTCTACGCAAATGACTTCATCGCCGTGCACCTCAAGGAGATCGGCGGCGGGCTGAGCTACGCGCAGCTGTCGGCAAAGGCGATGGCCCTGCCCAAGGGCTCCGCTGCGTACACCGCAGCCGAGGCCAAGGTGCAGACGGTGTTCCAGGGCACCACGCTGAGGGGGCTGCTCCTCGAGGCCTACGCCTTCTGGACCTTCGGTCAGATCGCCTTCTGGGCCGGGATTGCGGCGTTCGCACTCGCCGGGATCATGCTGATGCTGACCCTGCTCGGGTTCGTGCACTTCCGCAGGACTCCCGAGGAGGAGGAATTCCCGAAGGCGCAGGGTAACGGGCACGTCGAGAAGGTCGAGACCGAGAAGGCTCTCACCACGGTGTGACCGAGCACCGGTCGAGCGTGCACGCAGGAGGTGCACGCAGGAGGTGCCCGAAGTCTGGACCGGTGGGGGCGCCCAAAAAGGCGCCCCCACCGGCGGTTCCCCTCCCTGGGACGGACAGGGACGAATGGGAAAGCGTGGAAATCAAGTGACACGGCAAGACACGCAGGAGAAGAACGGTTCGGCAGGGCCAGGCGACGCGGGCGACCTCGGTCGGCGCGTCGCGTTCCGTCGAGCAGAGCTAGGGGCGACCCGCGAGCAGGTGGCGGCGCTCGCCGGGATGTCGCCCGGCTATCTCGACTACCTGGAAGAGCACCCGGCGAAGGCGACCCCTGCGAGCCTCGCTCGCTTGGCCGCCGCGCTCGAGACGAGCGTCGGCTACCTGCTCGGCGAAGGCATGAGCCTCCCCCCTGGCCGCGGGCACGCAGCGGCCCGCCCGGTGCTCGAGGTGCTCGGACGCGAGGAATGCGACCTACTGCTCGCGCCGGGCGGTGTCGGCCGGGTGGTCTTCGCGGACGAGCGTGGCCCGGTAGCGCTGCCCGTCAACTTCGCCGTCCTCGAAGGTGACATCGTGTTCCGTACCGGGCCGGCGGCTTCTGCGGCCGCCGACCGTGAACGGTCCGGCTTCGAGGTGGACCAGATAGACGCCGCAATGCGAGAAGGGTGGAGCGTTCTCGTCACGGGGCATGCCCGGCACATCGTCGAGCACGACGAGCTCGCTCGCGCCGTAGCCCTCGGAATCGAGCCTTGGGTGGGCGGCCAGCGCGACGTCTACGTCCGTCTGCAACCCGAGGCCATCTCGGGGCGCAGGATCCGCGCGTTGATCTGACGGCCTGGAGACACGTTTCGAAGGGCGACCCGGCGGCGGCTCTCCGGGCGGAGGACCTCGCCCTCACGCCAGTAAGCATCGCCATCGGCCGGTGTCCGTGCTCAATCGCCCAGCATTCCTCAGTGACCCTGCACGTCGCGATGCTCGAGCGCTCGCCCACCGAGGATCATCGCAATGAGCCCGAGGCCGCCCAGCACACCGTTGGTCTGCCAGTCGGGCGCCACGGCCGGCGCGGCGGCCATCTGGTGGAACAGCGAGGTGTCGAGCACCCAGTGGTTCTGGGCGAAGAACCCTCCGGTGAGGACGATGAGCGCCGACCATCCCAGGACCAGATAGCTCACTGTGATGGTCCGGCGAGGCCAGGCACCGAGCGAGAACGCGCCCACGCCGAGAAGGAAGATGGCGGGTGCGACGACGTTGATGCCGGCGTCGAGCACATTCGCCAGACTCACCCCCGATCCCTGGGTGGCCGCGCCGACCCAGACGAAGAATCCGGCGGTGATGCCGCTCACGAGCAATGCCGCGACGCAGACGCACAGCCGTTCGACGAGCCACCGGGAACGGCCGACGGTGCCGACTAGCAGGTGATCGAGGCGACCGTCGGCTTCCTCTGCTTCTGCCGCGCTCAGCAGGGACGCTGCCTCGAAGGCGATCACGATGGCGATGATCAAGAAGGCGACGCCCAAGAAGGCGTCGGTCCCGCTGCCCCGGGCACCCAATCGGGTGAAGACTTGTTGCACGGAGGAACCCAAGATGGTGGTGCCGGCTGCGTTCGCCACGATGCCCATGAGCAGGCCGGCGACCGCCACTGCGACGGTCCACCCGATGACCGACGGTCCCGCGAGGCGAAGCGCCAGGGAGGCCGGTCCTGTCAGCTCGAGCAGGCGGGGAGCTCTCGCCGTACGGGCCGGCCAGATGCTCGCGCCCACGTCACGTCGCCCTGCGAGCCCGACCGCGAGGAGGCAGAGCGCGATCACAAAACCGCCGATGGGCAGCAGTGCCCACGGCCGTGGACCGGTGAGAGGCCGGAGCTGTTCGACCCACCCGAGCGGCGAGGCCCAGACCAGCCAGTGCAGACCGGTCCCCGCGTCGCCCACCATCCTCAAGCCGTAGCTCACACCGAGAAAGGCGCCGCCGTATGCGGCTGCCTGACGACGACTCGGAGCAAGTTGGCTCGTCACTGCACCGACGCCGAGGAAGATGACCGCACCGGCCACTAGCGCCAGCGCCAGGTACAGCCCTGGGCCTATGCCGATGCGAACGGAGGAGGAGCGGCCGGCGACCGCGATCACGAGGGCGGTGATTGCCCAAAGCGCGACGGCAGCGGTCCCGAGCCCGGCGAGCACCTGCGAGACAGCGCGGCCGCCGGTGGTCTGCCCGCTCGTCAGCAGCTCCCACCGCCCCGCGTCCTCGTCCCCGCGCAAGAGCCGTGTGGCTGTGAAGAGCCCCCAGAGCGCCCCGACGATCATGACGGTCATCGACACCTTGAACGCGGTGAACCCGGCGACGGTCTGGAGCTGCGGCGCCGGACCGAACAATGCGCTCGCCGCGTGGTTCGAGCCGAAGCTTTCCGCGAGGCGCTGGCGCTCGGCCGGAGTCTTGTAGATGCGGCCGTAGCTGATGGCCGAGGACGCGACGGCGATCCCGAAGACATAGCCCCATAGCACGGCCGAGCGAAGGGCACGCTTCGCGCTGTACCTGGCGATCAAGGTGCGCGGGGAGCGTCCCGTCTTCGTCGGGGCGGACAGCGCGAGATCAGCTGCCAACGCCGGCCACCTGCGCGGCCTCGTCGCGCTCGCCGTAGAGGGCGAGGAACAGCTCTTCGAGGGAGGGCTCGCGGCTGATGAGGCGCGTCACTCCTGCGCGAGCGAGCACGAGGAGCAGCGGCTCGATGGGCCCCTGTACCTGGCATCGAAGCGCCTGCCCGTCGATCACGACGTCGCGTAGGCCGGGGACTCCGAGGACGTCGGGTACGGGCCCTGAGAAGGTCGCCTCGACGCTGATCGCCGAGAGATGACGCATCTCGCTCAGAGTTCCGGTCTCGACGAGGCGTCCTCTGCGGAGGATCGCCACCCGGTCGCACAGCGCTTCGACCTCGCTCAGGATGTGCGAGGAGAGGAACACTGTCTGTCCCCGTTCGCGGGCTTCGTGGATGCAGTGGCGGAAAACCTGCTCCATCAGAGGGTCGAGCCCGCTCGTCGGCTCGTCGAGGACGAGCAGGTCAGCGCGGGTCATGAGAGCCCCGATGAGGAGGACCTTCTGGCGGTTCCCCCTCGAGTAAGCCCGCACCTTCGTCGCGAGGTCGAGCTCGAACCGCTTGATCAGGTCGTCGCGATACGCCTGGTCCACCTGGCCGTGGACCCGGCCGAGGAGATGGAGCGTCTCCGCCCCGGTGAGCGTCGGCCACAGGTTCGCCTCCCCGGGCACGAAAGCCACCCGGCGATGCGCCTCGGCCGGTTCGAGCCGGCAGTCGACGCCGAAGATCTCAACGCGTCCCGCAGTAGGTCGGACGAGGCCGAGCAGGAGGCGGATCGTCGTCGTCTTGCCAGCCCCGTTCGGGCCCAGGTACCCCAGAACCTCTCCGGGAGCCACCTCCAGGTGGAGGTCAACCAACGCCTCGACGTCGCCGTAGCGCTTCGAGAGACCCTCCGCTCGAACGGCAGGTGGACTCGTCGTTGCGGCCATGTCACCACTGTCGAGCAATCGTTGCCGGAGAGCTCAACTCGCACGGCCGGGCAACCCGGCCTCCTTGCGGACGCTCTGGAACGACAGGAGCCAGTAGGCGAGAGCCCCGACCGCGAGGCCGAACAGCCAGCTGAAGTCGGCTCCGTGCGTGGCGTTGGCGAGAGGTGACGAGTACGAAGGGACGTAGAAGGCGGCGTCTACCCACATCATCGCCGCGAACATTCCTAGCCCGAGCGCCACTAGCGCCCTCCAGTTGAAGCCGCCGTTGCGCCAGTAGACGCCTCCTCGGACCGCTGCCAGCGAATTGGCGTCGTAGCGGCCTCGACGAAGCAGGTAGTCGACCATCAGGATCCCGAACCAGGGTCCCAACCAGACCACTATGTAGTCGAGAAACCCCGACAGGTCGGTGTAGAACTTGCCCTTGTAGATCACCAGGGCGGTCACCCCACCGCAGATGATCGTGTCGATCAGGACGCAACCCCATCGCTTGAGCCGCACGCCGAGCGCCTGGAGCGTCACTCCCGAGGAGTACATGTCGAGCGTGTTGATGGCGAAGAGCTGCGGCAGCGCCAGGATCAGGAATGGCCAGAAGAACCAGCCCGCGGCGCCGAACGCGGCGGGCACTCCTGTGGCGGAGGCCGCCTGTGGGCTCGCGAGGTACGCGGCCGCGCCGAGCAGCTCGAGCAGGATGGAGGGGATCGCTCCACCGAGGGTGGCCGCCCAGAACGTCTTCGCCTTCGAGGAGTCGCGTGGGAGATAGCGAGAGTAGTCCGCCGCGTTCTCGGTCCAACCCAGTCCTCCGGCGGCCACGATCAGCACGACCCCCGTGGTCCAGAGCCACCACGACGGGTGGACGGCCTTCAAGGCCGTCACGTGCGCGTTCGGTATGACGACGGCTGCCATCACGGCGAACAGGACGATGAAGACGAAGGACAGGTAGCGCAGCATCTTCGTGATCGTGGCGTGGCCGAGGAACGGCATCATGAATTGGACGCCCACGGCGAGGACGATGACGAGCGCCTTCCAGCCCGCGTTCACGTGGATCCCCTGATGGGCGAACATCGCTATGACCACGAGGACGACGAGCACGATGCCCTCGATCTCGAACCCCACCTGGGTGATCCAGTTGAAGAGGGACGGCGCTCTGTTGCCGTTGCGGCCGAAGGGAGCTCGGCTCACCATGAACATGGTGGTGCCGGTCTCGGGGCCGGGAAGGCTCGCCAAACCGAGGAACGCGTAGACGAGGTTGCCGAGGACGATCGCGAGGACGGCCTGGTAGAAGGTGAGCCCGAAGGAGACGATGAGGGCTCCGTAGACCAGGAACTCGACGTTCCAGATAGCCCCCGCCCACAGCCAGAAGAGACCGGAGGGCTTCATCGGCCTGTCCGACTCGGGGATCAGCTCGATGCCACGCTTCTCGAGATGGAAGGCCTCGTACTCCTCGTGTGACGGCGCCGCGTCGAGGACGATCGCGCCGCCTCCCGCGCCAGTCCCCCGCCACCCGCTCTCCGCGCCTGCGCCCGTGCTCGTGTCCGTGGTCCCGGCCATGGCCGAACCTCCTCTCGGAGCCTCAGGCGGCGGAGGTTACTCCGCTCAGACCGCTCCGACGTCGGTGAGCGAGAAGGTGCTGACGTCGACGAGCCCCCGGTCGGTGATGCGCAGCTCCGGGATGACCGAGAGGCCGAGGAAGCTCAGCTGCATGAACGGTGCTTCGATGGTCGCACCGAGACCCTTCGAAGCGACTTCGGCGAGGCGGCGCACCTCCTCGGCGACCTCGTCGATGCGCTTGTCGCTCATCAGCCCGCCGATCGGTAGCCGCACCTCGCCGATGACCTTTCCGTCCAGCACCGCGACCTGACCGCCTCCGATCTCGGCCAGCCGCGCGACGGCCACCGCCATCTCCGCGGGCCCCGATCGGCCGAGCGCGCCGACCAGCATGCAGTTGTGCGCGTCGTGGGCGACGGTCGAGGCCATCGCACCACGTGCCAAGCCGAAGCCGGTCACGTACCCGAGGCCCACCCGCCCCGTGTGGCGATGCCGCTCGACCACAGCGATGCGCGCGATGTCGTTGTGGGCGTCGGTGACGTCCAGCGTGAGGTCCCTCGTGGAAAGCGATCGCGACTCGACCCCGATGACCCTCGCCCTGCCCGTCGTCGGCGGGGACAGGTCCAGCTCGGCGGGGCCGGGGGGCTGTTCCAGGTGGACGGAGCGGAGCATCCACTCCGGCGCCGGGGTCCGTGGCACCACTCCTGGCACGGTCCGGCCGTCCTCGGCAACCAGGCGACCTGCCTGCCAGACCCTTGTCGGCTCGAAGCTCGGGAGGTCCTCGAAGCACAAGACGTCGGCCTGGTAGCCCGGCGCCAGCCAGCCCAGGTGGTCGAAGCGGTGGTACTCCGCGGGGTTCGAGGTCGCGAGCACGAGCGCGTCCTCCACCCGCACCCCGGCGGCGACCGCAAGGCGCACGCAGTCGTTGACATGACCCTCGTGCAGCAAGGTGTCGGGCTCCCGATCGTCCGTGCAGAGCGCGACCCGCTCGGTGCCGTGGCGCTGCACGGTCGGCACGAGGGCTGCGAGGTTGCGCGAGGCCGAGCCCTCGCGCACGAACACCCACATCCCCTTCCTGCGCTTCTCCTCGGCTTCGTCGAGCTCGGTGCACTCGTGGTCCGACTCGACACCTGCTGCCAGATAAGCGTCGAGTTGACGGCCGAGGATCCCGGGCGCGTGGCCGTCGACCCTGCGCCGGCCCGCTGTGGCGATCTTGGCCAGCACCTCGGGATCGCCGTTGATCACCCCGGGGAAGTTCATCACCTCCGCCACGCCGATGGCGCCGTGCTCGTCGAGGAGCTCGGCCAGCTCGGCGTGCCCGAGCTCGGCGCCCGAGCTCTCGAACGCAGAGGCGGGCACACAGCTCGACGCGCATATCCCGAAGGTGAAGGGCAGGCGGGCGGCCGCGTCGGCCAGCGCCACCACCCCTGGGACGCCGAAGACGTTGGCGATCTCGTGGGGGTCGGCGGCCACCGCGGTCGTCCCGTGTGGAAGGACCGCGTTCACGAACTCGTCGACCCACAGCTTCGTCGACTCGAGGTGCATGTGAGGGTCGATGAACGATGCGGTGAGCGACGCGCCGGCGACGTCGACGACCTCGTCGGCGTCACGGGTGCCCCACCCTGCGATGTGCCCGTCCGCGATCGCGAGATCCGTCTCGATCCACTCCCGGGTGCCCGGCACGAACACCCGTCCTCCGCTGATCAGCAGGTCGGCAGGCACGTCCCCGCGGGCCACGGCGAGAATTCTCGCCGTCGCGCGCCGTGGTGGCATGGGGCCGAGTCTAAGGGGATGCGCCGCCGCAGCCGACGTGCAGTGGCATCGACACCAATGCGCCTCCTGCGAGCCGCTACGAGCAGCCGTCGCCTATCAGGTCGTTGTCCTGCACCTTCTTGTCACCGGCCAGGTGCAGAGAGAAACCGGAGCAGAAGTAGAAGGAGAGATGGCTGTCGCGCTCGATCCTCTCGGGCTTCCAGACCCCCTTGCCGACGGGCTCCAGGTACTCGAAGCTGCTCGCCATGAGCGCGCCGTCGGATGCCGGAGCGTGCTTCAGGTACTTCTCCAACCAGGCCTGCGTGTAGTAGCTCGCCATCGCCTGCCCGTACTGCGAAGCGGGGAGGACCGGCGGCTCGTCGGTGTAGTCGAGATGGGTCGAGGCGCGCGGGACGATGACCATCGAGTCCACCCCCGCCTTCTCCCAGGTGTCGAAGCCGGTGTCCTCCTCGCGGTTCGGGTTGGGTGCCTGGGAGAGGTCGGGCACCTGCGTGGAGCCCCCCGGCGCCGCTGGACACGGCTCGAACGACGAGCAGCTCGCCTCCCAGTACGGCTGCGGCTCGAACCCGTACTCGGATTGCATCGCGAGCGCCGGCACCTCCGGCTTCACCGGGCCCGGGAGCGAGCCGAGCTCGGCCTGGTCATCGGCTATGGCATCCGGCGTCGCTGTCAGCTTGTCGAGGGCGACGACGGTCTCCACCCTCGGGTCGACCCCCTGGAGGTACGAGACCGTGACCGCACCGGTCGAGTGCCCGATGATCGCGAGCCGGGTCGTGCGCCCCGGGGTGACGGTGTCTGGATCGGGGCTTCGGTCGAAGAGGCTCCACATGGGATCGAACGCGTTCACCGGCGCCGAGGCGGCGTCGGTGTTGCGGTACGGCGTCGCCGGGGTCGACAGGAAGAAAGTGATGGCGTCCTCGGCGCTCTGGTCGAAGTTCGCCTGTTGCTCGGACGGCACGCCGGGGCACCCCGTCGCCTGCCCGGGGGCCGGGGTCGCCGCCGGGTCGCAGTAGGGAACCTGCGCCTCGGGTCCCTGGTGCGGGAACGTCTCGCTGCGGCCCTGGCCCTGGACGTCGAACGTGAGGACCAGGTAACCCCGCTCGGCCAGGTCCTCGGCCAGCCAGGTGTAGTCACCCGAGGAAGCCTGGATGGAGCCGGTCACGAACACCACTCCCGGGTACGGCGGGGAGAGACGAGCCCCGGTGTACGGGTCTCGAGCATTGGCGAGCGGCGCGAAGAGGTCGCCCGAGAGCAGCGCCCCCGCCGCTGTGGTGAAGTTGACCGGCACCTCGCGCCCGCGTGTGCCGCCCAACCTTGGCGAAGCGGGTTGCCCACGTTCCACCCGGGGACGAGGCTCCCCCCGGTCAACGCCGGGCGCGTCGGGTCGGCGGCCTGGGACTCGAGTTGCGAAAGCTCGGTCGACACCATGTCGGGCCCGAGCGAGCTCCAGTAGCCGGGGTCGGTGAGCTCGCCGCCGGGGCCGATCTCCCGGCCGAAGGCTTGCTCCATGTTCTGCACGTCGCGCGCGACGTAGGCGGGACTTCCGGGGTTCGGGCCTGGCGTGGCGGCAGAGGCTCCCACGGAGGTAGCCGCAACGCTGAACACGGTCCCGGCGCCGGCGGCGACGAGAGTGAGGAGGGCCGGCAGGGCGCGCGGGACCGCCGTGGCCAATGAACCTCTCGCCCGCCGCAACTGCATCGAAGAACGCCTCCGGGCTCCGCCTGCTCCGGCAGCGCGACCGCCGTCACGCCGCCGACGAGCCTCCCAGATGCGCCCCCGGCTGTCACATCCACCTTCACCCACGATGCCCGGCCGCCAAACCCACCTTTAGGATGCCCGCTATCGAGACGACCGGGCTGCTCGCTCCTGGAAAAGGCATTTCACACACGATGAAGGGCCATCCCTACCGTGACGTCGCAGTGGTCGGCGTGCACAACACCCCCCAGGCTCGCCACCTGCCCGGCCACGACGCCACCTCCATCGCCGTCGAGGCGGCGCTCGGTGCTCTCGCGGACGCCGGCGTCGACAGGAGGGAGATCGACGGGGTCGTGGGCGAGTCGCCCGAGGACATCCTCGTAGAGCTGGGACTCGGGCCCTGCACGCGGCGCCCGAGCGGCCTCGGCATCCCCGCCGTGCTCGACGCGGCGGCCCTCGTCACGACCGGGGCGTGCGAGGTGGTGCTCGTGGCGGCAGGCGGTGCCGGGCTCTACACCGAACGCTCCTCGACCGCTCCCTGGACCCGGCCGGCCAAGGAGTTCGTCGTCGGCTACGGGATGTTTACCGCGGCCGAGTTCGCGCTGATGGCGAGGCGGCACATGGCCTGCTACGGCACGACCGAGGAGCAGCTCGCCCTCGTGGCTGCCACCATCCGCAACAACGGCCACGACAATCCCGAGGCCGTGTACTTCGGTCGTGGCCCGTTCACCGTGCGCGATGTGCTCGAGTCCCGGATGGTCGCCGACCCCTTCCACCTGCTCGACTGCTCGACTACATCGGAGGGAGGCTGCGCGATCGTCCTAGTGGCGGCGGACCGCGTAGACGACGACCGGGCCTGTTGGATACTCGGGGGGGCGAGCGACTCCTACGGGCCCTCCTACGCCTTCGCCCCGGTGTGGGACTTCCGGCCCCGACCGGACGTGGAGCCCGCAGGACGCGTCGGGGCGCGCGCCGCACGCAATGCGCTTCGCACCGCGGGGCTGGATGTGTCCGACGTCGACGTGGCCGAGCTCTACGACCCGTTCTCCTTCGAGATAATCCGCCAGCTCGAGACCTTCGGCTTCTGCGAGGAGGGCGAGGGGGGGCCGTTCGTCGAGGAGGGCAACATCGCTCCGGGCGGACGGCTCCCTGTCACCACCGACGGGGGCACCATGTCGTTCAGCCACCCGGGCATCGCCGCCCAGCAGCTTCAGCGCGTGGTGCGCGCCGTCGAGCAGTTGAGGGGCACCGCCGCCACCCATCAGGTCCCAGGGGCCGAGGTGGCCATGTGCTCGAACGGAGGGTCGGGGGCGCTGTTCTGCGACGTAATGGTGCTGGGGTCACAGCGCCCGTGACGCTGCTTCGTCCGCAGCCGTCGGGCATCCCGGCGCCCCGCCCCTCACCACGCTCGGCTCCGTACTGGGAGGGTTGCCGACGCCACGAGCTGCTGTTCACGCGTTGTCGCAGATGCGGGTTCGTCGGCATGCGGCCCTTCAGGACGTGCGCCGGATGCCTGGCGCAGGATCCGGAGTGGGTGGGGAGCTCGGGCACGGGGAGCCTCTACAGCTGGACGGTGGTGTGGAGGCCGCAGCATCCGTCTTTCGTGGTCCCCTACGCTCCGGCTGTGGTCGAGCTCGACGAGGGTTGGTACCTGCTCAGCGCGGTCGTGGGATGCGAGGATGACGAGCTGAGCATCGGGATGCGCCTCGAGGTCGAGTTCCACCCCGTCTCCGAAGAGATCACGCTCCCCTACTTCACGCCGCTTCGCTCCGGCGGCACGCCGGCTTCGGCAAACGGCCGGGCGCAGGGAAGCTGATGCGCAGCGGCGGCCCTGGCGCGGGTGCCTCCGTCTACGACGTGATCATGGCGCGGCGCGACGTGCGCTGTGAGTTCACCGGCGCCGAAGTGCCGCAGGAGACGCTCGACCAACTCCTCGGTGCGGCCCACGCCGCGCCGAGCGTCGGGCTGAGCCAGCCGTGGGACTTCGTGTTGGTGCGCGACGGCTCGACGCGACTGCAGTTCAAGGACCACGTGGCGACCGAGCGCGAGACCTTCGCCGCCACCCTCCCGCCCGAGCGCGCCGAGAAGTTCTCCCGGATCAAGATAGAGGGGATACTCGAGTCGAGCCTCGGCATCGTGGTGACCTACGACTCGACGAGGGGCGCACCCGACGTGCTCGGGCGCCACGCGATCGCAGACGCCGGCCTCTACTCGACCTGCCTCGCCATCGAGAACCTCTGGCTCGCCGCCACGGCCGAGGGTTACGGGGTGGGCTGGGTGTCGTTCTACCGCGAGCCTTTCCTGAGAGAGCTCCTCGGCATCCCCGAGCACGTCCGCCCGGTGGCGTGGCTCTGCGTCGGCCCGGTCTCGCGTCTGGCGGAGGTCCCGGACCTCGAGCGCCACCATTGGCGCTCACGGCGTCCGGTCGAGGAGGCCACGCACCTCGACCGGTGGTAGAGGTCGTTGGCGGTGCGACCACGGCCGGTGCCAAAATTCGCACATGGCGGTGACAGGGGACGAGACCGCAGTCGACGCCGCTGCCGACCCCTCGGTCGTAGCCGAGGACCACGCGATCGGCGCCCTCTCGCTGCGCACGCTCGCTCCCCAGATCCTGACCGGTGGGGTGGCGCCGTTCGTCGTCTACCAGATCGGCCGCCACTTCGGGCTGGCCGACGACGTTGCCCTGGCCCTCTCAGCGGTCCCGCCGGCGGTGTCGGTCCTTGTCAGCTGGGCGTGGAAGAGGAGGCTCGACCCGATCGGGGCGATAGCCCTCATCAGCATCGTTGCGGGACTCGCGGCGATGGTGTTCATGAACGGCAGCGAGGTGCTGTTCAAGATGCGCGAGTCGGTCGTGACGGGCGCATTCGGCGTGATCTGCCTCGTGTCACTCGTCACCCCCGGCAAGCCGGCGATGTTCGTGATGGGTCGCGCTCTCACCGCAGACGCCGGCAAACAACACGTCGCGGGGTTCGACGAGCTCTGGGAGCAGCCGCGCGCCAGGCGCGTGTTCATATTGCTGACCCTCGTGTGGGGGGTAGGGCTGGTCGCCGAGGCGACCGTGCGCGCCCTGCTCGTCTACGCGTTGCCGACGGGCACGTTCCTGGCGGTCACACCCGTGCTGTTCTGGGTGGTGCTCGGCTCGCTGCTCTACTTCACGGTCACGTTCGTTCGCTCGTCCCGCCGCAGGGCAGCCGCCGAACTCGCGACCCAGACCGCCTCGTGATCCCGGCTACCCGCTGTTAGAGGGGACGAGCGCTACCGGCCTCCCGCTACGGGGTTTCAGCAGGTCGACGCGTAGGTGCAGACGTTGAAGCCGTTGCCCCCCGATGTGGGCGCGGAGGGCGTGGCGAGCACCTGCCCGGTGCTGCTCACCATCTGGATCTCGTAAGCCGGTACGAGGCGCGGGCTCTTGCCGTTGAGCGTCGCGAGCTGGAAGTCGGCCGCAGTCAGGTTCGGCAGAGTCGCCTCGCCGGCGCTGGCGCTACCCGAGGTGCTGATGACCACCGGGGCCTCCTCGATCCATTCGGCGGTGTCCATCGGCGAGGGGTAGGGGACCGACTCGGTGAAGCTGTTGCCGTTGGTCAGGTCCTTGAAGTCGATGGTCCAGAGCACGGGGCCGGTGATCGAGACGCTCACCTCGTCGCCGGGGTTGACCGTGACGCTTGCGGTGAGGCTCGGCGCGGGGAGCACCTCCCACCAGGCCGAGTAGCTGGCCGTGCCGCTAGCGCTCACGTCCTGCTCGGTGCCCGCCTGGATCAGGGTCTCGTCGCCCACCGCGCACCCGCTCGTCATGTCCACGCATCCCCCGCCTATGCCGACCCAGGTGGCGGAGGACTCTGCCTGGCCCGCCGTGTGCTGCGAAGCAGTCGGGATCGTCCACTCGGCCGAGATCGAGGTGAAGGGGGTGGAGGTGTCGAGGAGGCCCTCGTCGTAGCCGGCCCAGTTGCTCGACTGGACGGTGGAGTTGGCGTGAGCGCCGTTGGTCGCGAGCGCCAGCACCGGATGCTCGATGATGGTCGACGCCGTGCCGGCGGAGGAGCCGAGCGCTCCGGCCCCGAGCCCGAGCGCAACGGTGGTCGAGGCGATGGCCGAAACGACGAGCCTACGAGGGCGCAAGAGCATCGAATCTCACTTTCTCCGTTGTCCCGGCGAGGGTGATCCGGTGGGATAACGGTGCCTGGGGGTCGCTCTTGCCCAACTCGTCGACAACGCGGCAACGCCCAGCAGGGTCTTTCACCCACCCAACGTGGCGAGCCCGGCCCGACGCCGCCCCGGCCGAGCGCCCGCCCGCCGCGCCCCTGCCGAGCCGGCTCTGTCAGTCGTCGGCGGTGACCTCCGCGAGGAGGTCGGCGAACTTCTTCTTGGCCTCCTCGCGCCGGGTGGGCACGTGCTCGGTCGGCACCTCCACCGGCGAATAGCGCTTCAGGACCTGGCGGGCGACGGTCACCTTGTGCACCTCGTCGGGGCCGTCGTAGATCCGCGCCGCGCGCGCAGCCCGGTACATGTGCTCGAGGGGGAGGTCGGTGGAGAACCCGAGGCTGCCGTGGGCCTGTATGGCGCGGTCGATCACGTTGTAGAGGACGCCGGCGCCGTAGTACTTGATCATCGCGATCTCGACCCTCGCGGCTGGGGCGCCCTCGCGGTCCATCTTCCAGGCGGCCTGGAGCGTCATTAGCCGGGCGGCGGTCATCTCGGCCATCGAGTCGGCCACCCATCCCTGCACGAATTGCTTCTCCGCCAGGGTCGAGCCGTGCGTGTAGCGGGACACTGCCCGCTCGCAGAGCATGTCGAAGGCACGCTGCGACTGGCCGAGCCAGCGCATGCAGTGGTGGATCCGGCCCGGACCGAGCCGCATCTGGGCGAGCCGGAACCCCTCGCCCTCGTTCCCGACGAGGTTCTCCGCCGGCACCCGCACGTCGCGGTAGTAGATCTCCGAGTGGCCGCCGAACCTGCCGAAGTGCTCGGAGGGATGCTCCATCGTCGGCACGTCGCGCACGATGTCCACGCCCGGGGTGTCTGTCGGCACGACGATCATCGAGCAGCCGACGTAGGGATGGACGTCGGGGTTGGTCACGCACATCACGATGAGGAAGTCGGCGACCGAGGCATTGGAGCTGAACCACTTGTGACCGTTGATAACCCATTCCTCGCCATCTCTCACCGCGCACGTGCGGATGAGGGTCGGATCCGCGCCCGCCCCCGGCTCGGTCATGGAGAAGGCGCTTCGGAGCTTGCCGTCGAGCAGCGGCTGGAGCCACTTCTCTCGCTGCTCGGTGCGTCCCGAGGCTTCGATGCCCACGGCGAGCAGCTCGGCGTTGCCGGAGTCAGGCGCGTTGTTGCCGAAGACCACCGGGGCGAGGTACGTGCGCCCCAGGATCTCGTGCAGCAGCCCGAGGCGGACCTGGCCGAACCCCATGCCGCCCAGCTCGGGGGGCAGGTGCGCGGCCCACAGGCCCTGGCGCTTCACCTCCTCCTGGAGCGGGCGGATGGCGCGCGCCAGGGCCGCGTTGGACAGCTCGAGTGTCTCGAGCGGCAGGATCTCCGAGTCCACGAGCTCGCGCGCCCACGCCAGCTTCTGTGCGTACTCGGGCTCGGTCTCGAAGTCCCAAGCCATTTGCCCTCCCCCTTCGCGCCTACCTTGTTGCGGTGCCCGACGAACCTCTCGCCGCCCACAGCCTTAGCACTCCCACCTTGCGCGCGCCCGGCGGCGGTGCTTCCGCCGCGCCGGGTGCGTCGATGACATCTGGCAAGGCGACGGCCCGACACTGCCCGGTCGCGCTCCCCGAGCCGCCCGGCGCCGCAGATGCACGCGCGCGCATCGCCCGGGCCGCCGTCGCCCTGCTGGAGGAGAAGCGCATGCTGTCGGAGGAGGAGTTGGCGTACCTCGCCGTGGTGCCCGACGAGTCGGTGATGGGGCTCGCCTCAGTGGCGCACGAGGTGCGGCTCGCCTGGCGCGGCCCGGCGGTGGAGGTGGAGGGGATCCTCTCCGCCAAGACCGGTGGGTGCCCCGAGGACTGCCACTTCTGCGCTCAGTCCTCGCGCTTCGACACTCCCGTGAAGGCGACGCCGTTCCTCGACACCGACGAGGTGCTGGCCGCTGCCAACGAGACAGCGGCTCTCGGCGCATCGGAGTTCTGCATCGTCCTCGCCGTGCGCGGCCCCGACGAGCGCACGCTCTCGAGGATCCTGGAGCTCGTGCCCTTGGTGAGCGAGCGCACCGGGCTCCAGGTGGCCGTCTCCGCTGGGATCCTCGACCCTGAGCAGGCTCGGCGCCTGGCCGAAGCCGGGGTGCACCGCTACAACCACAACGTCGAGACCGCGCGCTCCTTCTTCGGCGAGGTGGTCACCACCCACACCTGGGAGGAGCGAGCCGAGACCTGCCGGCTCGTGCACGAGCACGGCATGGAGCTGTGCTGCGGGGTCCTGCTCGGCATGGGCGAGACCGACGCGCAGCGCGTCGAGCTGCTCCTCCAGCTGCGCGAGCTCGATCCGGCCGAGGTGCCGCTCAACTTCCTGAACCCCCGTCCCGGCACTCCCCTCGGTGAGCGACCGCTCGTCGGCGCGTGGGAGGCGATCCGGTGGATAGCGCTGTGCCGACTGGCGCTACCCGGGGTGATCCTGCGCTACGCGGGAGGGCGCGAGGTGACCTTGCGCGAGCTCCAGGCGATGGGGATGGCATCTGGGATCAACGCGCTGATCGTCGGCAACTACCTCACCACCCTCGGGCGCTCGCCCGAGGAGGACCTGGCGATGCTCTCCGACCTTGCAATGCCCATCGGCGCCCTCTCCGCCGCCCTTTGAGCACCGAGCGTTTCTGCACCGGGTGCGGACGGTCGGTCGCAACGTGCCCTGGCTGCCGGCGCGAGCTCGACCCGCCTCGGTATTGCCGCTCCTGCGGTCACAGGCTCACTGTGATGGTGACTCCGGCGGGGTTCAGCGCGCGATGCCGCGAGCACGGTGCACAGCAGGAAGAATGGGACTAGGAAGGGAACACGGCCGGCGGCG
>DATKIB010000088.1:0-15653 GCA_035509915.1 Acidimicrobiales bacterium
TCGATGCCCTGGGTCTTCGAGCGCCTGGAGGAGACCCTGCGCTGGAACTTCCCCCAGATCCCCGAGGTGAAGGTGGAGACCGGCTGGTCGGGCCCGGTCTGCGGCTCGGTCAACTGCTTCGCCACGGTCGGCTGGCTCGGCTCGGGCGAGCGGATCGCTTACTCGGTCGGCTACGCCGGCCACGGGGTCGGGCCGACCCACCTCTCGGCCAAGGTCCTGCGAGACATGCTGCTCGGCCGGCGCACCGACCTGCTCGAGCTCCCGATGCGCTCCAAGCGACCCGTGCCCATGCCACCGCACCCGATCAGGACCGCGATCCTGAACAGCACCCAGCGCATGCTCCAGCGATACGACGACCGTGGCGACGAGCCCGCCACCGCCTTGGGCCGCCTCGCGCTTCGCGCCCTTCAGTAGTCCCAGCGGTCGCCTTCGGTTCAGGGGGAGGCCAGCGGTAGCCCCTCGGATGTAACCGCGGCGGACCTTCCGGACGGCTTAGCCTAACTTTACATAAGATCTATTATCGGCGGTTTTGACGCGGCCGACAGAGCCGCTTTCTTCGCTCTCCCGCGCTCGACGCCCGCCTCGACGAGCGATTGCTCGAGTGCGCGCACGACGCTCCCGTTGCGGCGCGTACCGTTCTTCGGCGCCGGGCTGAGCTCGAGAGACGCGATGATCTTTCGATAACGGGTGCGGGTCTGGCCTGACGCCGGGTCGTAGCCATTGCCCTTCGCCTCAAGCCATCCGCGCACGCCGGCCACGATCCGCCAGCCGTAGCCGGCTTTCTCGAGCTCCTCGAGCAATCGACGCATGCGGCGCTCGGCGGCTTGGTCAGAAGGGATGAAGGGGCCCTCGACGCCGATGCTTCGGGGGTTCACCTTGACGGTCACAGTGCCTCCTCGGTCGCCTGCTCATCTTCCCACGCGGCGAGGTCGGTGAGCTGCTCCTCGTTGAGCTCGACCCCGTCCTCCTGGAAGGCCCGCAGGATCTTCGGATCCCACCGGGCTCGCGCTTTAGGCTCGACGGCGGGAAGTTCCACGAGCTGCTGCTCGAGGAATGCCAGGGCCTCGTCGAACCGATCAAACGGGCCGGCCTCGCCGAGTAACGCCCGCAGGAGCTCGTCGAGGCGTTCCCCCGCCATCTCTGCGATCGCCTGTGCCTTTCTCAAGGGCGGTCCGCCGTAGATCGTCGGGTGTCCCTTCGAGACCTCGCTGACGGCGCGACACACCCGTCTGAGACGCTGTTGGCTGATGCGCTCCTCCTCCTCGCTCCTAGGAGCAGTAGGTGTTAATTCAGAGAAGCAAGGTATAGGAGGCACGAGCGCCAGAGCTGATCCGCGCGCTTCGGCCAGATCTCCCCCACGATCGTGTGCTCGATCCGCGCGGTTTGGCGGCTGAACCGCGCGTAAGTGGCCCCAAAAGTCCAGGTGGTCGTTCGGCGTGAGCAGGAAAACGGTCCTGCCGCGCGGGTCGGCAACGCTCTGACCAGCCAAACGCGCGGGTGGCGCCCAAAGCGCGCGGGTCGAGCACACACAAGAAGAGACCGCTCGGGCGACCTCACGCCTCGAGTGCCACCACGGGAGCCTCCAGTGCCCAATGTCGCCCTGGAAGGTCCAGAGCTTCCCCCGGCCGGCTCGGACCGATTTGACGACCCCTCGCTCCTCGAGCGCCCGCAGGACCATGCGCGCCCGGCCAGCCTCTCCCCCGGTCATGGCGTGGGCCAAGAGCTGCTTCTCGCTCATCGAAACGAGGTCCCCGTTCGAGGCCGCCTGGCGCAGCGCGAGGGCCCAGAGAACCTTCTCGAAGCGCTTCTGGCGGCGATGGAGCTGGAGGTGACGACGGATGAAGGGCCAGTGGTTGGCGACGTCCAGGGAAGTGGTCATGGCCTTCTAGCTAACCCTCTAGTAAAGTGAGGGTGGTGGATACCCGGAGGGCCGATCCCGGCGACGTCGCCCTGGAGCTCGCCGACGAGCTCTCCCAGCTGCGCGAGGTCGAGCTGCTCCGGGTCCTCAAACGCTGCGAGCACGACACGCTCGTCGACGTCGCTCGAGCTCTCGACTCTTGGCGCGGCAGCCCGTTCCCGACGTCGCCGGCACCGGCGCTTTCGGTGGTCTCGTGAGCCTGAACTACACGTGCGATGTCTGTGGAAAGAACTTCTCCGAGGTCTGCGTGATCGACGCGAGGATCTACGACCTAGAGGGCAACTACCGGCAACTGTTCCGGTTCGACGCCTGCTCTGATAAGTGCGTCCTCGAAGGGTTCACACGAGCGCTCCGCTCCGAGTGGGAGCAAGCTGATGTCGCGCCGCGCAAATCGCCATCGAAGAAAGGCGTGGGCGTTCAATCGCCAACGTTGGCACCGTACCGAGGTCGCGGGAAGAAGAAATGACCGAGCACGTCCACGGCACCCTGGGTGGCTCACAGGGTTTCTACGCGGTCCCTTGCTCGTGCGAGTTCGTCGCCACCGGCGCGACGCTCCGCGAAGTCGAGATCGCATGGTCCCGGCATTGCCTCGCTGCCTTCGACGCCGATCGCCGCGAGAGGGCTCTCGCCCGCACCGCCGTACACACCTCAGCCACACCCGAAGGTAGGGGCGGGTGTGCGCCCGGTGTGTAGTCGAGCATCGGCCGGGACCCAGGGCCCGGCGCGGGGAGGTTCTTACGATGCGACTGAACGTCTATCTGCCCGACGAGCTCGCCACGACGGTGCGCGAGAAGCTGCCAGACATCAAGATGTCCGGCGTGCTCCAAGAGGCCCTCAGAGGGCTCCTGGGGTGTCACCACGCCGAGCTCTGTTGTCGAACCTGTGCGATTCCCATCACCCGCGCTGAGATCACCACAGAAGCCCTCGACGCCTTCTACGCCGAGCTCTCCGACCGCCTCGATCTCCTCGTGCGCCGCGTCGGCACCGCCGAAGGCGCCGCCAAGGTCGCACGTGACGTCGCCCGCAGACACGGCATAGGGTTCGCTTCTTGGCGAGCACTCCCCCGCCCGACAAGGGGCGAACGCGAGCACCAGAAGCAGCTGGCCTGGGAGCTGGAGCGAGCCTCGTAGAGCGGGTCTAGCGTCGGGCCGTGGGTTCGCTCGGGCAGACCGTCGCGGCGAGTGCCGGTGTTCTTTTCATGATCCTCGGTGTAGTCGCGGGCGTGGTGGGCGCTCATGCCCGCGTTGGCTGCCCTGTCGCACAGTGCAGCGCGGACAATTGGGCCTATTTCGCTGGGATCGGCGCCTTCGCCTTTGGCGCGATCCTCCTCCTGGCTGCCGCGGCCTCGCGGCCCGAGGGTTGACTCGGTAGCCTTTCGGCCACGCCTCGCATCAACATCTACGTCTCGCGTGAGCTCCTCGAGCGACTCCGAAACGAGCTGCCCGTCGACGACAACGTCTCCGCGATCTGTGCCGGCGCGCTGTGGGCGGCCTTGAGGCGCCCGACGTGTGTACATCAGCGGCACAGCACCCGCTGCGACGTGTGTCTCGAAGAGATGCACACCCCCGCGCCTGCGGCCTCTTAGAGCAGCTCAGCGGCATCCACACCACCGTGTGGATACTTCCCAACGACGGGGCGCCTAGCGCAAGCTGACCGGGCAATGGGAGCCCTCCACGAGCTCGTCTGCCCGACCTGCGGCACGAAGCGCCCCACGAAGGCTCAGGGGCGCCAGAAGCTCCGCTGCACGGGCTGTGGGGCGCTTCTCACCGCGGGAGGCGTCCTCGTCGCCTCGGAGTCGACGACGAGCTCGACGCCGGTCGGTGGTCCCACGATCGCGGCGCCGCTCACCCTCCGCCTGCCGCGACCCGTCGCACCGGAGCCGGCGGAGGCGCCGAAAGGGGACCCGCCTCCGACTAACCGCCCGGCTCCGGTGCGAACACGCGCCGAGCGCGAGCGGGTCTCAGCACAAAGAAAGCTCGACGGTGCGCGCCGCGGTGGGAAGGCCACCCGCCGCACCGCCGCCTCCTGGTACGCCGAACGTGTCCGAAACGCTTGAGCTCGGGATCGGGGCCCCCGGTGAGCCCGAGGTCGACCTCGAAGGTGTCGACCTCGAGGAGCACCTGGGCGCCGACGACGAACCCGACGCCGAGCTCGTCGCGGTCGAGGTCTCCGAGCTCACCGTGCGCGCTGCGCTCGCGGCCGTGGGCGGCCTCATGGGCTTCGCCCTCGGCGATCGCCGCATCCCCGACCACTGGCGCTTCACCGACTCCGAGCTCGACGACCTCACCCCGCCGGTCACGCGCATCGTCAACCGCAACCCCCGCCTCGCGCGCTACGTCGCGCACGCCGACGCGGCGGCGGCCGGCCTCGTGATCGTGCGCTACGCGCTCAGGAACTTCGATCTGGCCAAACAAGCGAAGGAGATCCATGACACAAACACCGAGCGACGAAGTGACCTACCTGCCGCCGCCCCCGCCCGAGAAGCTGGTCCCTTCGATCGGACTCAAGCTCCTCGGGATATTGGACGACCTGGTGGCTTCGGCGCCCCCACAGATGGCGCCGATTATGGCGATGATGGGACCGGCCCTCGGTGAGGTCATCCGTGGAGGCCTCGCCGGCCGGAGCGACCGGGAGTGCACCGTCTTCACCGACCAGGTCATCTCCCTCTTCGCCGAGCTCCGCCACGACGGCGCCCCTGCCCTCGTCGTCTGGCGCGGACAGTGCGCCGAGCTCGCCCGCACCGCCCTCATCCCCGGGCCCGACCACGACAACATCGCCGCAATCGTTGGGGATCCGGTATCAAGACCGGATTTTCTTGACTGGGATGACCGACGGGGGCAAGTCGACCCTCGCGCGGGCGCTATTTCTGACAGCCAGCGCCCCGCGCTTGGTCATCGACCCCCAGGCGAGCTCGATCACAGCGGTGCCGGGGGCGGTGACGTTCACGGACCCGAGGCGCCTTCCTGACGCGGCCACGGCTCGGTTCGTGCCGCGCGACCCCGACGACACAGACGCCTATCACGAGCTCTACTCGGCTGTTCGCGAGAAGGTGCTGCGCGCGGTCGGGGCCGGGCGGCCGCAGGACGCGCACTTCTACATCTGGTGCGACGAGGCCGGCATCGTGCTCCCGGTCGGAAAACCCCCGAAGGCGGGGCGTCGCGTCGTCGTGGCGGACCGAAAGCTCATGATCGGCCACCTCGCCTGTCACGCCCGCCCGCGCGACGTGCTTCGCCACGTCGCCGCCCAGGCCGCCCACGTTGGCGTGTGGGACCTCCCGCTCGAGGAGGACCGCCGCTACATCGCCGGCATGTGCGGGATCCCCTACCGGCTCTTCGAGGCCGCCCTCGGGCGCATGGGGCCACACGACTGTGTCTGGTGGAACCGCCGGGCCCGCACGCTCTACCCGCTGACCTTGGAGCTCACCGGCTGATGCACCTTCCCCGCGAGGCCCGCCGGCGCATTGCGATGTCGAGGTCGACAAAGCGCTACGAGGACGTCGTTGTCTCGGCTGTCGACGGCCGGGTGTGGCTCGGGATCGCGGACGTGGGCGGTGCGCTGCTCGACGCCGGCGAGGCCGACGCCCTCCGATCGCAGCTGTTGTCGGCGACGAACGAGGCGCTCAGTCAGGGCGCCCGGTGATCTACGTCATCATCGGCCTGGCCTTCGTCGACGTGGCCGCGCTCAGCATCGGGATCTCGATCCGCCACAAGGTCACCCGCATCGTCGGCCAGACGGCGGCCGAGATCGAGCAGAGCGTCAAGGCCGGCATCGCGGAGGCAGTCGAACGCCTCGTCGGGCTCGTCTCGGCCGTGCTCGCCTCGGGCACCTCGCAGCCCGGCGAGCTCACCGAGCGCCTGGGCGACGTGCTCAGTGAGCTCAAAAGGTGATCCACACCTAGATACACACCTGGGTGTTCATCCTTCCCCTTCTCCGTGCGGCGCGCTCAAGCTCGCAGCGTGAGAACCGAAAGGGGCCCCCGGCCATGATCTACACCGCCCTCGTCGCCGTGCTCGCCGTCTTCGTGATCAAGTTCCTGCTCTCGAAGATCGCTCCGGGCCTCGCCAGCTACCTGTAATGGCGCTGCAGCACGAGCTGAGCTTCTGGGCCGGCGTCGGGCTGGTCGCTGTCTTCGCGGTCCTCTTCTTCAAGGTCGTCATGGCCCGGGTGCCCTTCACCCCTCTGCAGCAGATCGCTGCCGCCCTCTAGGAGGCACAGGAAATGCCCATCGGCTCCGGCGTCGAGACCCTCCGGCTTCTGCCGAGCGTCCCCTACGTCATCGACCCGGCGTCCTTCGCCGCGATGACGACCGAGAACGTCGCCCCGCTCACGCCGATCGCAGCCCCGGGCTCGTCCCAGCGCGTCTCGTACCAGCTCCCCGACGCGGACGTGGTCGCACGCCTCCGCATCAACTTCGACGGCCAGGTCGTCGTCTCGAACGCCAACCAGACGCCGTCGTTCGCGTGGCCCTACGGGCTCATCGCCAACTTCACCCTGACGGCCAACGGCATCAGCCACGACCTGTGGAACCTGTCGGGCAACGACATCTTCGAGCTCAACTTCGTCGACCACCCGGGGCGCTTCAGTAACTCCGACGTGTTCCCCGGCGGCCTCGGCGGCGGGACGGCGATCGTGCCCGGGATCTACCCGCTGCACCTCAGCTGGTCGATCCCGATCGCCGTCGACGACGCATGGCTCGTAGCCGCCCTCTTCGCCCAGAGCTCGCAGACGCTCCTGAACGGCTCGATCCTGCAGGAGAACACCCAAAACCTGCTCGCAGCCGGCGGCAACGTCGCCGACTTCACGATCAGCGGCAGCTTCACGATCACCGAGACCTCCTACGAGATCCCGATCGACAACAACGGCCGGATGATCCTCCCCGACGTGACCAAGCTCCACCAGGTCGTCGCCATCTATGAGCCGTGGACCAACACCGGTGCCAACCCCGTCACTCTGCTCCGCACCGCGGGCCAGCTCATGCGGGTGTTCGTCTCGGGGACCTCGGCCTTCAATACCCCGCTGTCTGCCGCCCCGGGCACCGCGCTCACCGGCGCCATCGACGAGATCGACCTCATGTACGGGCTGCGCGCCACGCCCTACGTCTGGGCGCCGGCGTCTGTGCTCGCGAAGACCAACGAGCTCGACTACGGCGCGCTGGTGCCGCTCGACACCGTGGTGATCGACCAGATGGCCCGCAACCCGGTGCGCGACATGATCCTCCTCCAGGGCGTGACCAACCTCCGGGCGAACATCGTCATCGACTCCGCGGTCGTCCCGACGGTGGGCCAGGCCAACCTCCGATGCGTCGAGGAGATCCTGATCTAGTGACGATGGCCTACATACCCACGGGGCCGGGCACGGCCGCCTCGATGTACGGCTCCCCCGCGGCGCCGCAGCCGGCCTCCACGTCCTCGGGAGTGACGACCGAGACCAACCAGACCGCCCGCACCGCTCCGAACGCCTCCGAGGCACAGTCGCTCTGGGGGCGGCCGACCCTGTGGCTCGTGCTCATCCTCGCCGCCGCGATCGGGCTCATCAGCTTTTCGGTCCGCATCGGCAAGAAGTAGGGGGGCGCCATGTGCTTGGCGACACCCTGCTCGCCGCCTTCACCGGTCAGGCCACGGGCGCTCTCGTGACACTCGCCGGATCGTCCCTCCTGCGACGTCGGGCCTCCGTGCGCGAGCGTGAGGCGGCCGAGCGCGCCGAGATCAAGGCGGCCGAGCGCCGCCGCATCGAGGCGCTCGAGCAGGGCCTCGCCGAGCTCCGCGTCTCCGACGCCCAACAAGTCGAGGCGCTCGCCCGTCTCGCCGGCGAGGTGCGCGGGCGCGAGCGTGCGCGCCGTCGGGACGACGGTCGATGAACACCGCCGCGGGAGTGGTGCTGCTCCTCCTCGTGATCTTCGTGGCGATCCAGCTCGCACGCGGGACGCTCGGGGCGTGGCTCAGTGCGAAGTTCTTGAACAAGGCGGCAGCGTGATGCCCACCGCGTCCGCACCGTCGGGCATCCTGCTCGTGATCGCCGGCGTCTGGCTCGGGCTCCAGACGCTGATCGGCAAGCTCCCAGATCGGATCATCGGCTCGACGAGCTCGGGGCCCGCCACCACGAAGTCGCAGATCTCGGGCGTGCTCTCCAAGCCCACGACGTCGAACCCGCTCGTCACGGGGCTCCTGCCGAGCCTTATTCCCACCTCCCCCACACTCGGCGCCTCGGGGACGTCTCCATCTGGCGGGCTCCCCGCTGCAGGATCGACGCTCCCAGACGGTCCGGCGCAAACCGAGACCCCGCAGCAGCAGGCCTCCGGCCAGGGGCTCGCGTGATGGCGACCTCGGCCCCTCCGAACGTCGACCTGCACGACGCGGCCTACAACCGCGGCCGGGCGGGCAACCCGATGACCGAGGCCATGAAGCGCGCGTCCGAGGAAGATCCCTCGATCTTCGAGTCCTGGCGCGAGGGCATGAGCGACTTCGGCCAGGGCCCCGAGGTCGAGCCCGAGCCCCAGCCGGCGCGCACGAGCCGCCAGCCGAGCGCAGCGGACATCGCACGCCGCCACCGCGAGGAGACCGCCAAGGGGAACAAGCCGCGCTTCGCCTCTGTGCCGCGGAGGACCTCGCACCGCCGCAGCGGGGGACGCTCGATCGCGAGGCGCGCCGCCGCCCCCTACCGGCGAGCGGCGAGCGGCGCTGCGGTGAGCGCGACGGGGCTCCTCTTCGGCGCGCTACTCCTGGTCCTCCTCTACGTCCTGTTGCTCAACGGCAAGACGCTCGCGAGCTTCTTCTCGGGGATCACCCACTTCCTCGAGGACATGGTCGACCCGGCGGTCACATTCTTCTCAGGAGGTGCGTAATGGCACGAACAGGTTGGCTCGGGGCGCTCGGGATCATGCTGAGCCTGATCGCCCTCTTCTTGGTGCTCGAGTACGCCGGAGGCGCCACGGGCATCATCGGGGCGCTCGCGTCGGGGGCGGCCGGCGTCTTCGGCACGCTCCAAGGGCGCACCGTCTCGATCGGCGGCACCACCGTCGGTCAGCCGTCTCCGGCGCAGTCGACGTGAGACGCAAGGCGAGCTTCATCCCGGGCGCCGGCGCCGAGCAGCTGCAGCAGGAGACGGCCGCGCTCGCATCGCTCGCGAGCCTTGGCCAGGACGCGCGTTACAACACCCTGCGCAAGGACCCGACGGCGAAGACCTGCTACGCCGACATTCGAAACCCGATGGCTCCGGCCAATCCCCAGAGCTACGACACCGCCGTCGCCGACGCCCGGATCTCGATCGCAGAGCTCGAGCACCTCGCCGGCCAGATGAACCGCACGACCGGCTGATGGCGCTCAACATCTCACCCGGGCAGAAGAAGATCCTCCTCTACGGGATCCCGGTCGTGGTCGTCTTCGCGATCATCGCCATCTACCAGAAGTCCAAGTCGAGCTCGAGCTCCTCGACGACGACGGGCACCACGAGCGCCACCGATACGACCGCCATTGGCACAGGCGACCTCGCGAGCTTCGAGAGCGAGATCTCCTCGCTCTTCGACAGCCTCGCGTCCCAAGGCGCCTCCACCACTTCCTCGTCGACGAGCGGGAGCGGCACGACGGGGTCTACGACCACGACGACCACGACCCCCACGGTCGGCTCCGGGACCACCCCGAACTACCCCGAGGCCTTCGGGGGCGCCAACAATCCCCTTCTCGGGAACCAACTCACTTCGGGCGAGGGCACCGGCTATGCGCCCAACGCGCTCTTCCCCGGCTCCCCCGGGCTCTTCGTGCCGGCGGGTGTGAGCGCGCCGACGTCGGAGTCCGACCTCGCCGCCTACATGGCCGCGAACCCGCCCGTCATGCTCGGCTACAACGCACAGGGCAACCTCACACAGGTCTTCGGGAGCTGGGTCAACACAGGGGACCCGTCGAAGGGCAACGCCGGCTGGCTCGAGGTGCCCCCGGGCTCCGCCTACGACCCGAACACCGGACAGATCGGGCCCGCACCGGGGCCCGCTGCGCCGAGCCCGGCCTCACAGATGCCGGCGCCGCTTCTCGGTGTGCCCTCTGACTCGGTTCCCGGGGCGCTTGCGACCACCTCCCCCGCCGTCTCCGCGCTCATCGGCACACCGACGACGGGCACGCCGAGCGGCCTCTACGACGTCCACCTCCCGTCGGTCGACGCGTTCGGAAACCCGGTCGCCGCCTGATGGTCACAGCTGCGACGGCCCCGACCGATCTCACCTCGGCGATCCTCGCCGCCTCGGGGGGAGACGCGCGCGTGGCGCTCGCGATGCTCGTCGGCTCGAACTTGGAGGCCAGCTACTCATCGGGTGCGGCCGGCGACAACGGGACGAGCTTCGGACCCTTCCAGATCCACCTCCCCGCGCACCCTGGCGTCAGCCAAGGCCAGGCAGAGGACGTCGGGTTCGCAGTCAGCTACATGGCGCCCTCCTACGCGGCCGCAGTGGCCCAAGTCCCCGCGTCGCTGTGGACCTCGAACCCCGAACAGGCAGCCGAGCAGGCGGCCGTGCTCGCCGAGCGGCCGGCGACGAGCTATTTCGCCTCGCAGGGGCAACAGGCCGTCGACACCGCGTACAGCTCCGCCGTGCAGTCGCTCACCGCCGCCACGGGCGGCACCACCGACGCGACGCTCACAGGTTGGCTCAAGACGTTCGCCGGCTTTGGAGCCACCGGGATCCTGGGCAACCCCGTGACCGGGGCGACCCCTGCAGCCCGCGCAATCGGCACCGTGGCGAGCGTCTTGTCGGCGTCGCTCAGCGTGAACGACCTCATCAAGGCGTTGCTCTACGTCGTCTTCACCCTGGGCGGGGTGGCGCTCGTGGTCCTCGGCCTCGCGCGCATCTTCCCCGGGGTGAGCCGCACCGTCACAGAGACCGTGAAAACCGCCGCAGTCGCGGCGGCCTGAGCAGAAGGAGCAAACCAATGGGAGAAACCTGGGCAGACACCGTGAAGGCGAGGCTCGACGCGCTGATCAAAGAGGGCGAGGGCCATGTGGGCGAGCTCCAGCAGCTCGCCTCCGACGTCGCCGCCGGCGCGCAGGCCCTCGCCCCGGTGATCGACATGGTCCCCGGCGGCGCCGCCTTCGAGGCTGTGGTCGCAGAGGTCATGCGTCAGCTCGAGCCCGTCGTGCGCCAGGCCGCGAGCGCCGTCGTGGCGGCCACCGCGCAAGTTGCTCCCGCCGTGGCCCCCGCAGCCGCGTCCGCGCCGGCGCCGGCGGGTTCGGAGACGGTGCGCCCTTTACGGGTCGCAGGCGTTGGCCCCGACACCTCTTCGGCCGCTCCTGAGCAGCCTCCGGCGGCCACCTAGATGGCGCTCGGGCGCCAGATCCCGGCGACCGGCGTCCTGAGCGACCGCCCCTCGGGCCCCCTTGCGCCTCGGTCTAGCGGGGCGGGCGGGACCGCGCAGGGCGTCACGGCGCCGCTCTCGAGCGCGCCCGCCGTCGCCGGCGTCGCGAGCGTCGCTCTCCCACTGCCGCCGAACGGCCAGGTGTTCCTGGTCCAGCGGATCGCCATATCGACGACCTCGACCCAGGCGACGACGTGCGCTGTCTACGTGGGCACGCCGGGCGATCTCTCCCCGGCGAACCTGATCGACTACTCCTACGACGGCAACGCCGACATCGCCGACGAGTCGAGCCCGATCCTCGTGCCCGGCGGCCAGACCCTCACCCTCGTGTGGAGCTCGATGTCGGCGGGCTCGGTGGGATCTGCTCGCGTCCAATACCTCGTGACCGACCCCGCCACGGCCAATGCCATCCTCACCGGGAAGGCGAACTAGGTGGGGTTCCGGGGCAACCCCGGCGGCGGCGGATCCGCGTCCTTCGGCCCACCGACGGGCCAGGTCACCGTCGGCGCCGCCCAGGCGTCGGGGAGCTCTCCCAACACCGTGCACGCGGACCACGTCCACGCCGTGCCGGCAGCAGCCGGCGGCTCGGGGTCGACCAACAGCACGCCCGGTGCGGCGCAGGCCGACGGCGTAGCGACCACGCCGAGCCGGACCGACCACGTCCACGGGCGCGAGCCGTGGGGAACGGTCGGTGAGATCGCGGCGTCCAGCCCGGGCACCGCAGCCGCAGCCGGCGCGTCGGGCGCGGTGGCCGACGCCGCGCACGCCCACGCACGAGAGGCCTGGGGTGTGGTCGGCCAGGTCCATGCCTCCGTGCCGGGCGACACCGCCGCTGCAGGGACCTCCGGCGCAGTCGCGCAGGCCGACCACCGCCACGGGCGCGAGCCGTGGGGCACGGCCGGTGAGATCGGCTCGGGCGCCTTCGGTACGGCGGCGGCGGCAGGGAGCTCGGGAGCAGTCGCGGACGCCGGGCACAGCCACGCCATGCCCGCCGGCGTCGCGGTCGAGCAGGCCGGGACGGTCGAATCGACCCGGCCGACCATCAACATGATCGCCGGCACCGGGGTAACGGTGACGGTGGTCGACAACGCCGGCTCGGCTCGTGCGGACATCACGGTCTCTGCGACCGGCGGCGTGCCGGCGGCGGTGCAGATCGCGAACAACGTCCTCGGATCCGCGGCTGCGAGCGTCACCTTCTCCTCGATCAGCGGCGCCTACAACCACCTCGAGCTCCAGGCGACGGGCCGGGGAAGCGCGGCGTCGGAGACGGGCATCTACCGGGTGCAGGTGAACGGCGACACCGCGAGCAACTACGACGAGCAGGCCTCCGGGTCCCACAGCACGTCGGTCGCCGGTGCGATCGCGAACGCGGCGCAGTGGCAGCCGGCGAACGACGTCAGCTACGCCGACCTCCCGGCTGCAAGCGCCACGGCGGGCATCTCGGGGAGCATGAGGCTGCGCCTCCCGCTTTATTCGGCGACCACGTTCCGCAAAGACGGCCAGTGGGTTAGCGGGTTCGTCGACCAGGCCAATTTCGCCGGGGGCTACATCGAAGCGGCAGTTTCCTGGCGCTCCACGGCGGCCATCACCTCGCTCAAGGTCTTTCACACCGCGACGAACTTCGTGACCGGCTCGTCCTTCTACCTCTACGGGATCACCTGATGACCGACACAGCAACGCCCGCGCCGATCTCCCTTCCGCCGCAGATCCCCGACGGCTCCCACGTCGTCGTGAATTGCCGCACCGGGGACGTCACTTGGTTCCCCACGCCCGAGGAGGCCGCTGCCCAGGCCGCAGCCGACGACCTCGCGACCGCGACCGACGCCCCGGACCACTTCGCCCCCGGCGTGGCCGCCGCGATCATCGCCCAGGCCGTAGGGACAACGACCTACGCGGCCTCCGCCGCCGGCCAGGCCGCCGCTGCAGCCTCGGTAGCCGCGGCCGCCGCCGCGGCCGAAGCGGCCGCCGCTAGCGCTTCGGGGACGAGCTCGTCACAGACGAGCGCCCCGAGCTCTTCGTGATCGAGGAGGTGATCATGGCCACCACCCGCAGAAGGCACCGCCGGCTTCCCCCGCGCGACAGCCGGGGACGGTTCGTCAAGCGCGGCTCGTCACGCAGGCGCACCACGACCCGCCGTCGTCGGCGGCGCTAGGCACGCACAACGCCCGCACCTCGGTACCGGGAGCCGGCTTCTAGCGTCTTAGAAGGCCGCTCAGCGGCCGGGACTTCGGCGCTGCGCCCGATTCGGGTGCACACCGAGGTGCGCGGCGGCAGCGCTGTGCCGCTCGGCCTCGAACTGCGCCTGCAAGGTCTCGGGATCGAATGTGAACTCGAGCGCCTGGATCGCGTTCCACGCGCCGGCGGCGAAGATGGCGTACTCGAAGAGGAACGGACGGTCCTCGGTGACATCGTCCAACGTGAGCGGGACCACGATGCGCCGTTGGAGACGAAGGGTGCCGGCGCCGTCGACGGGCCACGCGACCGCCAGTCCTCGGTAGGCGACGTCGCCGACCGGGTCGAGCACGGCCACCTCGACGTTGCCCCAGCGGTGGAGGGTGTCGTCGTCGATGTCCTTCCACGTTCGGATCTCCATCACGGGATCTTGGTCAGATCGAGCTCGGCCTCGGGCGTTGTCATAAATGACGAAAATGCAGCGTCGACACCGCTCGCCTCGATCTGGGCCACCCAGGCGTCGCGCACCTGAGGGGACTCGGGCTCGCGCCCGAGTCGGGTGACGTACCACTGGCGGACCATGTAGTTCATCGCATCGGTGTCGGACTTGAAAACTGACATTGGGACCTCCGCTTTTAGATCGTCCAGGTAGATGACATCGTCGGGATAAGCGAGGTTCAGGTCGCACCAGGCCCGGCGCAGGGCAACGTCGGTGCCGTAGTCGCCCCCGGTCGTGAACTGGTCCTGGGGCTGGCCGGAGTTGTAGACGGCGGCCGCCTCGATGATGTCGCCTCCGTAGGCGGCGAGCTCGCCCGCGAGCATCTCGGCCGCAGCGATCGCCTGCTGTGAAACGTTCTGGTCAAAACCCGTGGGGATCTTGTGGCTGCGATCGTCGAGCTGCCACACCCCGTGCCCGTGGCCTCCGTCTCCTACTTCGTTGGTGAGGTTCGTCTCCCGGGAGCCGACCGCGAACAGCAGCCAACGGGGGAGGCCGCAGGCGCGCTCGATCGTGACGATGAAGGGCCAGTCCTCGAGGGCGCGCTCTACCTCAGCCCGGAGATCGGCGGGCGAAATGTCCATCTATCCCCCGGGGAGCTGAGCATTGATCGGGAAGTTCGTGTCGCCGAGCGAAGTGTGGATCGTGGCGTTGATCTCGCGTAGCATGTGGGGGTGCCCCGCCGGGATCCGAACGTCGCACGGCACCAGGGCAATCTCCTCCTGCCCAAAGTGATCCCGCAGCCGGAGCTCGATGCCAATGATCCGCAGCTCGACAGGCTGGCCCTGGTCCCCCCTGCGGACCGGTGTATCCATCAGGCGGCCCTCGGAGCTGACAGAACCCGACGATCTATTATCGGCGGTTTATGCCCGGGTGCGCAGAGAGCTCCAGCATGCATGGTCTGGGCACTCCCCCGGGGCTCCTGCCCTGTGAGATGGATGCGGTCGATCCAGCCAGGCTTCCTGCGTCGAGCGCGAAACAACAGCCAGACACTCGGGATGCGGGTCCGCGAAGGCCCTATCGCTGATATCACAGGTGGTATCTCGAGGTGAGCGGGGCACAGGTCGAGCCTCTAGCCTGCCGCTGTGGCCACCGTGGTGTTCTTCCACGCCCACCCCGACGACGAGGCCATCGCCACCGGGGGCACGATGGCCCTGCTCGCCGACCAGGGACACCGGGTGGTGCTCGTCACCGCCACTCGCGGCGAGCTCGGGGAGGTGCCTGACGGCTTCCTGGCGCCCGGCGAGACGCTCACCGATAGGCGGGAGCGTGAGCTCGCCGCCGCCTGCGAGGTGCTCGGCGTGACCCGCCAAGAGTTCCTCGGGTACCGCGACTCTGGGATGAGGGGCGAGCCCAGCAACGACGACCCGGGGTGCTTCTGGCGGGCCGACGTCGAAGAGGCCGCCCGACGCCTCGCCGATCTGCTCGTCGAAGAGGAAGCCGAGGTCCTCACGGTCTACGACGAGCACGGTGGCTACGGCCACCCTGACCATGTCCAGGTCCATCGCGTGGGCATGCGGGCCTCGGAGCTGGCGGGCACCGAGCGCGTGTTCATGTCGACGATGAACCGTGACCACGTCCGTTCGCTCGCCGAGAAGGCAGAGGAGTTCGGGATTGCCGGCCAGGCCGACTTCGAAGCGAGGCGCGCGGACCTCGACGAATTCGGCACCGAGGCGAAGCACATCACGACCGCCGTGGACGTCACCGCTCATCTCGGCTCGAAACGCCGTGC
>DATKIB010000089.1:0-18252 GCA_035509915.1 Acidimicrobiales bacterium
GCAGTCCCCTGCGAGCCGGTGGAACCCTGTGAGCCGGTCGATCCGGTCGCCCCTTGAGCCCCCGTCGAGCCCTGGGATCCGGACGAGCCCTGAGTACCTTGCGAACCCGCCAGACCTTGGGAACCCGCCAGACCTTGGGAACCTGCCAGACCTTGGGAGCCCGTGTATCCCTGGGCACCTTGTGGGCCAACAACTCCCTGTGGCCCTATCGCGCCTTGAGAGCCTGTGGACCCTTGGGTGCCAGTCGAGCCCTGTGATCCCTGAGAACCGCTGTTGCCCTGTGAGCCCTGAGAACCGGTCGAACCCTGAGTGCCAGTCGAGCCCTGTGATCCCTGAGAACCGCTGTTGCCCTGTGATCCCTGCGAACCGCTCGAGCCCTGTGATCCCTGGGAACCGCTCGAGCCCTGTGATCCCTGGGAACCGCTCGAGCCCTGGGTGCCAGTCGAGCCCTGCGAGCCCTGGGAACCGGTCGAACCCTGAGCTCCAGTCGAGCCCTGTCCGCCCTGGGAACCATTCGAACCCTGGGTGCCAGTCAGCCCCTGGGTTCCGGTGGAGCCCTGCGAACCCTGGGCTCCGGTGTAGCCCTGGGCACCTTGTGGGCCCACGACTCCCTGTGGGCCGATCGCTCCTTGTGAGCCGGTCGAGCCTTGGGAGCCGACGGAGCCCTGGGTGCCCGTCGAGCCCTGGGATCCCTGGGAACCGCCGTTGCCCTGTGAGCCCTGAGAACCAGTCGAACCCTGAGTGCCGGTAGAGCCTTGTGATCCCTGCGAACCGCTGTAGCCCTGCGAACCCTGAGAACCGCTCGAACCCTGAGTGCCGGTCGATCCCTGTCCGCCCTGCGAACCATTCGAGCCCTGTGATCCCTGGGAACCATTCGAGCCCTGGGTGCCGGTCAGCCCCTGGGTTCCGGTGGAGCCCTGGGAACCCTGGGCTCCGGTGTAGCCCTGGGCACCTTGTGGGCCCACGACTCCCTGTGGGCCGATGGCTCCTTGGGAGCCGGTCGAGCCTTGGGAGCCGGTGGAGCCCTGGGAGCCGGTGGAGCCCTGTGATCCCTGGGAACCGCTGTAGCCCTGGGCACCCTGAGAACCCCTCGAACCCTGCGTGCCGGTCGAGCCCTGTGAGCCCTGGGAACCGCCGTACCCCTGCGAGCCCTGCGAACCATTCGAGCCCTGTGAACCATTCGAGCCCTGTGATCCTTGGGAACCATTCGAGCCCTGGGTGCCAGTCAGCCCCTGGGTTCCGGTGGAGCCCTGCGAGCCCTGGGCTCCGGTGTATCCCTGCGCTCCTTGTGGGCCCACGACTCCCTGTGGGCCGATCGCGCCTTGGGAGCCGACGGAGCCCTGGGTGCCGGCCGAGCCCTGCGAGCCCTGGGAACCGCTGTAGCCCTGGGCACCCTGAGAACCGCTCGAACCCTGAGAGCCGGCAGAACCCTGAGTGCCCGTCGAGCCCTGGGCTCCGGTGTAGCCCTGGGCACCTTGTGGGCCCACGACTCCCTGTGGGCCGATGGCGCCTTGTGAGCCAGTCGAGCCTTGGGAGCCGGTGGAGCCCTGGGTGCCGGCCGAGCCCTGCGAGCCCTGGGAACCGCTGTAGCCCTGGGCACCCTGAGAACCGCTCGAACCCTGAGAGCCGGCAGAACCCTGAGAGCCCGTCGAGCCCTGGGATCCTGCGGAACCCGCATTGCCCGAAACGCCTTGGTCACCCTGGGAGCCGGTGGAACCTTGAGCACCGTTTGACCCGTTCGACCCTTGCGCACCGTTCGCGCCGGCAGAACCCTGGGCTCCGGTGTAACCCTGGGCACCTTGTGGGCCCACGACTCCCTGTGGGCCGATCGCTCCTTGTGAGCCGGTCGAGCCTTGGGAGCCGACGGAGCCCTGGGTGCCGGCCGAGCCCTGTGATCCCTGAGAACCGCTGTTGCCCTGAGCACCCTGAGAACCGGTCGTGCCCTGAGATCCGCCGGCGCCTTGGGTTCCGGTGGCTCCCTGCGCGCCGTTTGTGCCCGACACTCCTTGGGCTCCGGCTGCACCTTGGGCGCCCTTGGCTCCGGAGGTGCCCTGCGCTCCGATAGAGCCGGTTCCGCCTTGGGCTCCGGTCGAGCCCGTCGCGCCCTGGTGGCCCTGCGCACCGGTCGTGCCTTGTGGACCTGCCGCACCCTGGGACCCGGCTGAACCGGAGGTGCCGGTCGCGCCCCGGTATCCCTGCGCACCCTGGGCGCCAGCACCTGGACCCTGTGGGCCGATCGCGCCCTGTGAACCTGTCGCGCCCTGTGAACCGGTCGCGCCCTGCGCGCCTGTCGCACCTTGCGCGCCCACCACACCTTGGGGTCCGACCGCACCCACTGCGCCCTGGGAACCTGCGGTGCCGCTCGCGCCCTGGAAGCCCTGGGCTCCTGCGGATCCCTGCGCACCGTTGGTGCCCGAAGCGCCTTGCGCGCCGCTAGTGCCGTTGGATCCCGATGCTCCCTGCGCCCCCTGTGCTCCGGTCCCATTCGACACCGCCGAACCTTGGGCTCCCTGCGTACCACTAGGGCTGCTCGATCCCGAGGCTCCTTGGGCTCCTTGGGTGCCGGTTCCAGGCGACCCCTGCGTGCCCTGGGCTCCCTGCGCGCCGCCAGTGCCGTTGGATCCCGATGCTCCCTGCGCCCCCTGCACGCCGATCCCAGTCGACCCCTGCGCGCCTTGGGGTCCAGCCGGACCTTGTGGGCCAATAGGGCCCTGAACTCCGGTTGCGCCGGTTAGGCCCTGAGCTCCGATTGCGCCCGTTGCGCCCTGAACGCCGGCCTGGCCCTGAGGACCCACCGGTCCCGTAGCGCCGGTCTCGCCCTGAGGGCCTGTCGACCCGGATGTCCCCTGTGTCGACGTTCTCGACGCGCTCGACGAGCTGTGGCGCGAGCTCCCCGAGGCGGATGTTGCCGGAGGCGTGTTGCCCGCATCCCCAGCCATGGGCGAACTGCCCCGGCACGCCGGCACGGTGCAGTCCGCGTAGGCCGAGGAGGCGCGAACGATCGACCCGCCGGTCGTCGCTAGAGACGCGGCGCTGAGCGCGAGCGCTGCGGTGCGAACGCGCTTCGGAGGCGTGTATCGCCCGCCCTTTCGAGCGCGTGGCTTTTTCGTGACTTCGGCCCCCGTCCGGGTCGTCGATGACCTATCGGTGTCGGCCCACCGATAACTTCGATGTATAACGATGCCGACCTGATCACCCCGTCAACAAAAGCCGAACAACACACGCCCATGTAAATTGGCGCCTTACAAATAGGACCCAGGCGAAGGATCCGGCTAGGGGACGAGATGGAAGAAGGCGGCCGCTATGAAGCCGCAACCCCATACCAGCCAGAACACCCCAGCCGCCCGGCGAGCTCGCAGCGAGGCCGGGGGCGAGCCCCCGCTCTCGGGCCCTCTGTCACGCCTGGGTGCGGTGCCGAGCGCATTGAGGCCTAGGAACACAAACACGCCCCCCAGCAGCACGACGAGCACTCCGAGCAAGGGCGGGACCTAATGGACCGGCGCCGGGTCACGGCGCATGTACCAGGTCGGCACGTCGAGGATCTCGGTGCGATCGACGACCTCGAAGCCGAGCGCCAGGTAGAAGCGCACATTGATCTCCTTGTCCGTCTCCAGCCAACCGACCGCCACGTCGGCATCGAGCCTCGAGCACAGCTCACGCATGACCGCCGCGCCGATCCCGCGCCCCTGGAAGCCCGGCTCCACACCGACAGGCCCGATGTGCCAGTGGTCCTCGGGCAGATCGTCCTCGGTCCACCGAGCCCAGAAGACCTGCTCTCGAGCGGGATCCCCGATGTCGGGGACGGGGCGGGCGAGCACGTCGGCCGCGTAGTCGCCGAAGAGCGCCCCCACGCACTTGCCGGGCGGGCTGACGACGGCCACCGCTATCGGGCACGACCCGCAGAGAGCGCCGACCTGGGGAACGCTCACATGGTCGAACAGGCCGGCGAAGGTGCGGTAGTTCCTCGCCATCCTCTCCATCGGATCCTCGCCGTAGGAGGCGACCGTGGTCGGCGAGTCGCGCAGCGCCCTGGCCGCGACCGCCGCGGCTGCGAGGTGCTCCTGCGGATCGAGCACTCGGACTTCCAGCTTGCTCGATCGGCTCACCCGAACATCATGGCCCGCCGCGGGCATTGGCTCCCCCGCGCCCGTGCCCCCTACCATCTGCGCCCGAACACATGAGCCGCCAGCACCCGATAGTCGCAGGAGCCGAGCCGATCAAGCTCGGGTCGATGCTGTTCACCTTGGTGGAGCCCCACCGCGGCCACGAGGTCGCCTACAACCGGTGGTACGAGCGCGACCACTTCTACGCCGGGTGCATGATCGGGCCGTACAACTTCGCCGGCAAGCGCTTCGTGGCGACGGCGAAGCTGAAGGCGCTTCGAGACCCCGACCCCTCCGGGGTGACCGGTGCCCCGGATCGTGGCACCTACCTGGGGCTCTACTGGGTGCTCGACGGGTACCACGACGTCTGGAACCGCTGGGCGGTGGACCAGGTGAAGGCGCTGCACGCCTCGGGGCGCATGTTCGCCGAGCGCGACCACGTCCACACCCTCCTCTACCACTACGCGTGGGAGGTCGCACGCGACCCCGACGGCCTTCCGGCCGAGCTGGCGCTCGACCATCCGTCGAAGGGGCTCGTGGCGGTGCTCACCGACCGGGCCGAGGCAATTGGCCCCCAGGACTACGAAGCCTGGCACCGCGAGCAGCACCTGCCGACGCTGCTCGCCGGCACTTCAGCGCGGCTGGTCGTCGCGGCCGACCCCCTGCCTCTCCTGATCGACGCGCCGGGGGACGTGCCGCGCTCGGAGGCCGACGATCGCAGGCAGCTCACGCTGTGGTTCTTGGACTCGGACCCAGCCGAAGCCTGGGACGAGGTGATCGTCGCGTACCGTCGAGCGCTCGAAGGATCGGGCACAGGGAAGGTCGTCGCCGCTCTGGGGTTCCTCCCGACGATCCCCGGCACCGACGAGTACACGGACCAGCTGTGGGCCGACGAGGCGGCAGCGACCCGAGATGGTTAGGTGACCGAGGTGGCCGTACAGCCCACGCGGCGTTTCGAGGGAAAGACCGCCATAGTCACTGGGGCCGCATCCGGCATCGGCCGCGCCACAGCGGTTCGGCTCGCCTCCGAGGGCGCACAGGTCGCCTGCCTGGACGTCACCGCCGACGCGTTGGAGGAGACGGTGGAGGCCCTCGTGACGCTCGGGGCAAAAGCGCTCGCCTACCGCTGCGATGTCACGAACGAGGAAGAGGTGAACGACACCGTGGACGAGGTCGCCTCCGGCCTCGGCAGACCCAGTGTCCTCTGCAACGTGGCCGGCATCGGGACCTTCGCGCACACGATCGACATGCCGCTCGAGGCGTGGCAGCGGATCCTGGCCGTCAACTTGACCGGGCCCTTCCTCCTGTCGAAGGCGACCCTCCCGCACATGCTGCACCCACAGGGTGGCAACATCGTGAACGTCGCCTCCAACGCGGGGATCATGGGAGCCGCCTACTCCGCCGCCTACTGCGCGTCGAAGGGTGGGCTAGTCATGCTGACCAAGGCGCTCGCGGTGGAGTACCTGGGACGCGGCGTGCGCGTGAACGCGGTGGCACCCGGTGGTGTCGACACCCCCCTGCTCGGCAGCTTCACCCTCCCTGAAGGTGCGGACCCGAAGCACCTGCACCGCATCACGAGCAGGATGGGGTTCTGCACCCCCGACCAGGTCGCCGCGGCCATCGCCTTCCTCGCCTCCAACGAGTCCGCCTACACCACGGGTGCGGTCCTCTCGGTCGACGGTGGCATCACGGCGTAGACTCGGGTACCGGTAGCCGGATCCAACCGGACTCGAGATCATCAGATTGCGAGGAGGACGGCCAGTGCGTGTATCGAACCTCCTGACGGCGAAGGGATCGTCGATAGCCACGATCCCCCCCGACTCCTCGGTGGCTAGCGCAGTGGACGAGTTGCGCCGCCACGGGATCGGAGCGCTGGTCGTGTCCTCCGACAAACAGCACATCGAAGGGATCATCTCCGAGCGCGACATCGTCCGTGCCCTCGCCGGTGAAGGCGCCGGCGCTCTGCTCGAGGAGACGGTCTCTTCGATCATGTCGAAGACGGTCACGACTTGCTCGCCCGACGACGAGATCGTCTCCCTCATGACCACGATGACCAACCTGCGTATACGCCACGTCCCGGTCGTGAGCGACGAGGTGCTCGTCGGCATCGTCAGCATCGGCGACGTCGTGAAGCACCGGATCGACGAGCTCGAGAAAGACCGCAACGAGCTCGTCGACTACATCAACGCTCGCTGACCCTCACCGACTTGTCGGCGACCGTCGAGGCCCTCCGAAGCACGTAGCTCGCAGACATTGAGGGTGCTACGCCCCGAACTGCTCGCGCAGCTTGTACTTGAGAACCTTGTTCAATGTCTCGTTGCGCGGGAGCGCGTCCACCACCTCGAGCTGCTCGGGGATCTTCTGCGTCATGAGCCCGGCCGCGCGCAGGTGATCGACCATCTCCTCGAAGCTGATCGGCTCGGCGCCATCGACCCGCTGGACCACGGCACACACCCGTTCGCCGCGCTCGCGGTCCGGTAGGCCGACCACGGCTACGTCGTCGACCTTCGGATGCGCGTATAGGAGGTCCTCGATCTCCTTGGCCGAGATGTTCTCGCCCTTGCGGATGATGACGTCCTTGAGCCTGCCCGTGAGTACCAGGTGTCCGTCTGGGCGGAGGTGGCCGATGTCCCCGGTGCGAAACCAGCCCTCTTCGTCGAAGGCCTCGGCGGACTCGACCTCGTCCGTGTACCCCTTGCAGACCATCGGTCCGCGGACGCGTACCTCGCCGTCCACGCCGGCCCCGAGCACCTGCCCGTCGAGGCCGACGACGCGTAACTCTGCCCCGTGGACAGGCTTGCCGACGGTGTTCGCCAGTTGCTCGTCGGTGTCTGTCGGAGAGCCCATTGTGATCATCGGGATCTCGGTCATCCCGTACCCGTGCGCCACCTTCACGCCCATCTCGCGTCCGACTTCGGCGAAGACCTCGGGCGGCATCGGCGCACCGCCGCCGGTCAACAGGCGCAAGGTGGGGATGATCTTCTGCCCCGGCTGCTTGCGTTGCTCGTTGAGGAAGGCCTGGTAGAAGGCCGTGCTGCCCCCCGCCATGGTGACGCCGTTGCGGGCGAACACCTCGACAGCCTCGGAGGGCACGAAGGATTCGACGAGCACCACGCGGAACCCGAGCGTCAGGATCATCACCAGGTAGTCGGGTCCGGCGATGTGGGCGAAGGGAAACGCGATCGACCCGACGTCGTCCTCGTCGAGCTCGACCGCCATCGCGAGCCCCCTGCCGCCTGTGAGCAGCGTGAGGTCGGTGTGCCGGGCCCCCTTCGGCTCAGAGGTCGTGCCCGACGTGTAGTACACCCAGCGCACCTCGTCCCCCCTCGACGCGCCGGGGGGCGGGGGCAGCGTCGCAGGGTTGCCCGCGGGGAGGCCAGCGTCCGCCAGCACCACCGCGGGGGGACGCTCGAGGTCCTTGGCCACCCGCTCGGCCATGGCCATGTAGTCGAACCCCTTGAACGTGGACGGGACGAAAAGGAAGTCCGATCTCATCTGCGACAGCACGACCGACACCTCGTGGTCTCGGTAGAGGTGAAGGATCGGGTTCTGCACGGCACCGAGACGCGCAAGCGCCATCGAGAGCACCACCGTCGAGATCCTGGTGGGCAGCTGCCACGACACCGCCGTCCCCGCACCGATCCCGAGCGTGTGCAGCCCGGCCGCAAGCTCCTCACATCGTTTGGCGAACTCGCCGAAGCTGATGCTGCGGCCCTCGTGGTCGACGAGCATCGGTCGCTCGGGTGTCGCCCGGGCGCGGCGCTCGACCAGCTCCCACATCGAGGAGACGTCGTAGATCGGCTCGTCCACGGGCTCCGCCTGGGGTTCGGTCGGGTTCGGTCGGGTGGACGGTGCGGGCGGGAAGGCTTGCTAGGAGAGGCGCTCGACGACCATGGCCATGCCCTGACCCCCACCGACGCACATCGACTCGAGCCCGTAGCGCTTGGAGGTGTCCTCGAGCGCGTTCAGCAGCGTGGTCATGATCCGCGCGCCGGTCATGCCGAACGGGTGGCCGAGAGCGATGGCGCCGCCCTTCACGTTGAGCTTCTCCCAGTCGATCCCGAGGTGCTTCGCCGAAGGGATGATCTGGGCAGCGAAGGCCTCGTTGATCTCGACGAGGTCGATGTCGTCGATGGTCATGTCGGCGCGCTTGAGCGCCTGGCGGCACGCCTCGACGGGGCCGAGACCCATGATCTCCGGATCGAGCGAGGACACCCCGCTCGAGACGATCCTCGCCAGCGGGGTGATCCCGAGCTCCGAGGCGAGCGTGTCGGACATGACCACCACTGCCGCGGCTCCGTCGTTCAAGGGGCAGGAGTTGCCAGCGGTGACCTTGCCACCCTCCCTGAACGCTGGCTTGAGCTGCGCGAGCACCTCGACCGTCGTGTCGGGCCGCGGGCCGTCGTCCTTCGTGACCAGGGTCCCGTCCTCGAGCTTGACGGGGATGATCTCGCGCTCGAAGAACCCGTTTCGCTGGGATTCCACCGCGCGGTTCTGGCTCAGGGCCGCGAAGCGGTCCATGTCCTCCCGGCTCACGTTCTCGTACTCGGCCACGTTCTCCGCCGTCTGGCCCATGGCGATGTACACGTCGCCGAGCCCCTTCGGAGGTGTCCAGGGCTCGGTCACGGCCGCGCTGCGCGCCTTGGTGCGGGCTTCGGCTTCTGCGAACGCCCCGTTGTGGCTGCCCATGTCCGAGGCCCCGAACTGGAACCGGCTCACGGTCTCCACTCCGCCGGCGACGAACACGTCGCCCTCTCGCGCCTTGATGGCGTGCGCCGCCATCCGGATGGTCTGCAACGAGGAGGAGCAGTAGCGGTTGACGGTCACGCCGGGGACCTCGAGACCTGCTAGCAGCGCTGCCACGCGTGCGACGTTGTAGCCCGCCTCGCCGGCCGGCTGACCGCAGCCGAGCATCACGTCCTCGACCCGCTGCGGGTCGAGCTGCGGCACCTTGGCCACCACCTCTTTGATCACGTGGGCGGCCAGGTCGTCGGGCCGGCAGCTCACGAGGGAGCCCTTGTTCGCGCGGCCGATAGGGGTCCGCCCCGTTGCGACTATCACGGCATCTGTCATCGGCTCGCTCCTTAGCTTTCGCGTAAAGGGCGCTCAGGTTGGCACATTGGGCAGCCCCGGGCGAAAACTGTAACCTGTTTCACCCATGGAGATCGGCTACACAGAGGAGCAGGAGGCCCTGCGCCGCGAGCTGCGCGAGTACTACGCCGCATTGCTCACCCCGGAGGTCGAAGAGGAGCTGGCAGCGGGCCACGGAGTGGGTCCCGCGGTGCGCCGGATCGTGAAGCAGATGGCGGCCGACGGATGGCTCGGGATCGGCTGGCCAACCGAGTACGGGGGCCAGGGGCGCTCGGCGGTCGAGCAGTTCATCTTCTTCGACGAGTCGATGCGAAGCGGCGCGCCGGTGCCGATGCTCACGATCAACACCGTCGGCCCGACGATCATGAACTTCGGCTCGAAGGAGCAGAAGGACTTCTTCCTGCCGAAGATCCTCGCCGGCGAGATCCACTTCTGCATCGGGTACACCGAGGCGGACGCAGGCACCGACCTCGCGGCGCTCAAGACCGCAGCAGTGGTCGACGGCGACGAGCTCGTCGTGAACGGTTCGAAGATCTTCACCAGCCTTGCGCGCGACGCGGACTACTGCTGGCTGGCAGTGCGGACAGACCCCGACGCGCCCAAGCACAAGGGCATCTCCATCGTCATCGTGCCCATGAGCACTCCCGGGGTGCGTGTCGTGCCCATGCAGCTGCTGGGTGAGCACAACATCAACTACACCTTCTACGAGGACGTGCGCGTCCCGCTCTCCAACGTGGTCGGCGGGCTGAACCAGGGTTGGAGCCTGATCACCAACCAGCTCAACCACGAGCGGATCACCCTCTGCTCGCCGGGGATCATCGAGCGGGCGCTCGGCGACGTGCGCGCCTGGGCGCAGCAGACCAAGCTCGCCGACGGCCGGCGCGTCATCGACCAGGAATGGGTGCGGCTCCACTTGGCGCGGGTGCACGCGAAGCTCGAGTTTCTCAGGCTCATCAACTGGAAGGTGGCGTGGACCGCCACCCTCGGCAAGCTCGACGTCGCCGACGCCTCCACCACCAAGGTGTTCGGCACCGAGTTCTACTTGGAAGCCCTCCGGCTGCTCTCGGAGGTCGTCGGCCAGGCGGGTTACTTGAGGCGCGGCTCGCCAGAGTCGGTGCTGAAGGGCCGCCTCGAGATGTACTCGCGCAGCTTGATCATCCTGACGTTCGGCGGGGGGACCAACGAGATCCAGCGCGACCTGATCGCCATCTTCGGGCTGGGCATGCCCCGCTCGCTTCGCTGACTCGACCGGGTTACTGACAGGAAACCTGCTAGATGGACTTCTCGTTCACAGAGGAGCAGGAGACCGTAAGAGAGCTCGCCGCGCGCATCCTGGGGGACCTCTCGACTCCCGAACGCCTGAAGGAGGTCGCCTCGGGCGCAGAGCGCGTCGATCGCCGTCTTTGGAAGGAGCTCGGCTCCTCGGGCCTCTTGTCGGTGGCGCTACCCGAGTCGATTGGTGGCGCGGGGCTGGGCTTCGTGGCGGCCGGGATCGTCGCCGAAGAGGTTGGACGCGTGGCCGCGGCGGTGCCGTTCGCTGCGTCGGTCGTCTGGGCTGGGATGCCGATCGCGCGCTTCGGGACAGAGGAGCAGTGCAGGCGCTGGCTCGGCGCGGGCCACGGGCCGGGTAGCTCGGGCGGATCGGGTGGGCTCGGCTCGGGCGAGCTGATCCTCTCCGCCGCTCTCAGCGAACCGGGCGGCGACCCCTTCGCGCCGGCCGTGACTGCGAGGCGCGACGGTGACAACTGGCGCCTCGAGGGCACGAAGAGCTACGTGCCGGCCGCTGAAGTCGCAGACGCTCTGCTGATCACCGCGAGGACCGAGGGCGACGGCGCGGGCGGCGTCGGTCTGTTCCTCCTCGAGCGGGGCGCGCACGGGGTCTCGCTGTCCGCCCAGGAGGCGACCGACTGGCGAATCGAGGGCGAGCTCGAGCTCGCCGGGGCGGCGGTCGGCCCCGAGGGCGTGCTGTGCACGGGAGCCGAAGCGACCGAGGCCCTCGTCTGGACCGTCGAGCGCGCCCAGGCCGTCACCTGCCTCGAGATATCCGGAGCGTGCCAGGCGGCGCTAAAGCTCACCGCCGAGTACACGACCCAGCGTCACCAATTCGACAAGCCGATCGCCACGTTCCAGGCGGTCGGGCAGCGGGCCGCCGACGCCTACATCGACACCGAGGCCGTGCGACTCACCGCTTGGCAGGCTGCGTGGCGCCTCGCCGAGGAGCTGGGCGCCTCGAAGGAGGTCGCAATCGCCAAGTTCTGGGCGGACGAGGGCGGCCAGAGGGTGGTGCACGCCGCCCAGCACCTGCACGGCGGGGTCGGGGTCGACCGTGACTACCCGCTGCACAGGTACTTTCTCCTCGTGAAGCACCTCGCGCTGACCCTCGGGGGGACGACGCCGAGCCTGCTCCGGCTCGGCGACATCCTCGCCACCGAGCCCGCCTGAGCCATTTGTGATCGCCCGGCGGCGGACTCCACGGCCCTCGCCCGCGGGCTCAGCGCGCGGGGCTGTTCAGGCGCTTGAAGATGGGCTTTTGGGCCGTGTACAGCCTGGGGAACTCGCTGAAGAGTCGTTCGTAGGCCGCGCTGGCCGAAGGGTCCGGCTCGAAGCGACGGTCGACCGGGACCAGCTCGGCGAGGTCCTCGAACCGAACATCTCCCATGGCGAGCCCCGCCCACAGGCCCGCCCCACGCAAGTTGGCGTGGAGCGGGTCGGCCACTCGCTCGACAGTGCGCCCGAGCACGTCGGCGAGCATCTGGCACCACAACTCGGAGACCGCACCACCTCCGATCACACGCACAGGGTCGAGCCTGCGGCGCACGAAACGTTCGACCGCCTCGTAGAGCCATCTGTTGTTGTAGGCGACCCCTTCCATCACCGCGCGCACGAGGTGGGCGCGCGTGGTGAGAAGTGACACGTTGTGGAAGCCGCCCCTGGCATTGCGGTCGTCCATGGGCGATCGCTCTCCCGTGAGCCACGGGGTGAAGACGACGTCGCCACTGCCGGGGGGTACCGACGCTGCGAGAGCGGTCATGGAATCCAGCGAAGGCATTTCGGTCGTGCCTCCGCACAAGCCGTCGGCGGGTGCGATCACCTGGTCGCGCAGCCACTCGAGACACACTCCGGCGGTGTCCTGATTGTCGACGACGAGATATCGACCCGGGGAGAGGCCGGGTATCGAAGCGATCTGACGCTGTGTGTCGGTCTTCTTCCACGGGACGGGGCAGCTCGTCCAAGAGGTCGTGGAGATGACCGTGTGGGCCTGATAGTCGAGGACCCGGCCGGATCCGACCGCCGCAGAATGAAGGTCGGGCGTACCCGAGACCACCTTGACCCCGCCGGGGAGCCCTAGCTCTCGCGCTACGTCCTCGCGAACCTCACCCGTTATCGAGCCGGTCGCCACGAGCGGAGGGAGCCTGTCGAGAGGAACACCGGACGCCTTCAGCAGGACCGGGTCGTATGAGAGACGTTCGGTGTGGCGGTTGTCCGTCAACCAGGCGGCCGTCATCGACGCATGGGTGGCCGCAGCGATACCGGTGAACCTCATCGACAAGTAGTCGACGGGTTCGAGGTACCACCTCGTGCGCCTCGCGACCTCGGGCTGGTCGTTCTCCAGATGGAGAATGTGACCGATCGGGTCTGCTCCCGAGATGGAGGGCGCACCCGCGGTGCGCCTGACAAAACGCCAAATCGCTCGCGGCGCGTAACCGGCTACCGGTCCGCCGAACGCTTTGCGCGCATAGGTCCCGCCCCGTGTGTCCATCCACAAGACGCAGTCGCCCACTGGAACCCCGTCCTCGCCCACCGGGACGGTGCTCGCCCACTGCCCAGTGCACGACACCGCCACCACGTCGCTGCTTTCGACGACTCCGGACTGAAGGGCCCGGCGGATCGCACCGGCAATGAGCCGCCACCACTCCTCGGCGTCCTGGACAGCTCCTCCCCCGGCAACGAAGCGCGTTGAGACTCGCAGGTGCTCGTTCCACGCGATGCGGCCGGTGAGCGACACCAGGCCGATCTTCGGTCCTCCGGTACCCAGGTCGATTGCGACCGCATAGCGCTGCCTGCCGTCTGTCATGTCTTTGTTTCGCTGGGTTGCGCTGGCGCCTGCGTGCGCGCTCACGCCGGCGTATGCACTCGCACTACCGACGCCGCGCTCAAGCGTCTTGAGGTACCTGTTGGAAGCCGTCCATCATCTCGGCCATCACCGCTTTCACGAAGGCGTCCGCCTCATCGGTGAGTCCGCCCGCAATTCCTCCGTAGACCGCGCCTGACGACGGCGCCTCGCCCTTGTGCGCCTTGGCATACGCGACGGCCTCGGCGAGATCGGTTGCGAAGGTCTCTACCACTCCCGGCTGGGTCTGGGGCCGGGTGACCGCCATGTGCAGAGCGTTGGGGTACTGCTGCCCGTTGAACCGCCAGCCCCTCAAACGCATGAAGTCGTTCACGTGATAGATGTCGAAGTCGTCCGAGGTGAAGCTGAACAGGAAAGTCGGGCGTCCCATGACGCGAAGCTCCGGATGCGAGCACACGGCTTCCATCATCACGCCTGCTGTCGAGAAGATGTCCTTGGCGTAGCGGCGATATCCGTCTCTGCCGAGATTGACCATCGAGGCCCAGGTAGACGCCAACAGACCGCCAGAGCGTGAACCCTCGATGCCCGGCGAACAGTACTTGCCCCCGCTCCATCCGGTTACGAAGAAGTATTGCGAGTTGCGCAGCTCCTTGTCCCTGAAGGTGAGGACAGAGGTGCCCTTGAGCGCGTAACCGTACTTGTGGGTGTCGATCGAGATGGTGCTCACACCGGGGAGCCGGTAGTCGAATACCCCCGGGTCGTAGCCGAGCTCTTCGCCGAAGGGCAGGATGAACCCACCCAGACATGCGTCGACGTGCAGGCCCACGCCTCGTTCGAGAGCGAGCTCGGAGAGCATGTCGATGGGGTCGACGGTGCCGTACCCGTAATTGCATGCCGATCCCACGATCGCCACGGTGTTCTCGTCGATGTGACTGGACACCCAGTCGACGTCGACCTGGGTGCTCGCGGGGTCCACCGGGGCGCTTTGCAGCTCGATACCGAAGAGGTGGCAGGCCTTGTCAAAGGCTGGATGCGCGGTCTCGGGCTTGATCACGTTCGGAGAGACGATGCCTCGCTCGTTCCGGGCCCGTTCGCGATAGGCGAGCATGGCGTGGGCAATGCTCCCGGAACCGCCTGACGTGACGAGTCCCGCAGGCGTGGTTCGGTCGATCTGGTCACCGTGCAATAGGTCGAGCGTCATGGCGATGATCTCGGCCTCGAACTTCGTAGCGCTCGGGCACATGTCGCGCTGAAGTGCGTTCACGTGGGAGAAAAGCCCAAAAGCCTCGTTCAGGAACGCATAGTGCTCGTGGTCACCGCAATACATGGTGCCTGAGCACTGCCCGGTCTCCCAGAAGGCATCCTCCTCGCCCGCCATGATCTTGAGCGTCTCGAGCAGCTCCTCGCGAGTGGCGCCCTTCTCCGGTAGGCGGTGGTGTACCTCGAAGCGGTCGTGGTACGGGTAGGTGGACATGCGATCACTGTAGATGGGCGCGTTTGTTCGCAGGAAGTTGGGGCGGCTAGAGGCGCTGCACGGCGACGCCGTCGAGCTGGCGCACGAAGTCCGCGCCGAGCGCGCTCGACGGGGTGGACGCCCCTGGCTCGACCTTGCCCGCCGCCAGGAGGGTCGCTATTCGCACGACCGAGTCGGACGTCAGGTCGTAGCCGTTGCCGGTCGTGACCGAGCCGCAGGTCCGCGTCCCGTCGGGCGCCATCGCCTCCCCCCACACCTCTCCGAGGCTCTTCGAGCGCGTCTGCGCCGTCGGCCCACGCATACGCCCCGCAAGGAGTCTGAGCGGGCCCTGCATGGTCCGTGTCCGCGCGACAGGGCCCGCCAGTCCGAGAAGGCCGGCCAACGGAGCGGCGCCTCGGGGCAACGCGGCGTAGACGGTGATGTCACCGATGCCCGTCGAGTGGTACGCGGTCGACACGTCACCCCACGCGATCGCGATCGCCGGGGAGGCACCCGTGATGAACGGCACGCGCCTGCGCCGGCGCTGCGGCGGTACCCGGCCTATCACTCCGCCCACCCGGGCGCGGCTCGCCAACCCGATCGACTCGACCATCGTCTTGGCGGTGCCCGGGCTCGGACCTCCCGACATGCGTATCGCGAGCGCGAGAGAGGTCGCACCAGGGAGCTCGTGCGCGAGCATCGCGGCGAGGCAGTCCGACGGTACGACGTCGAATCCCGATCCCGGGAGCAGCGCCACCCCGGCGGCCTTGGCCTCCTCGTCGCGCGCGAGCAGGTCCTCGAACACGTCGATCTCCCCGGTGATGTCCAGGTAGTGGGTACCGGTAGCGAGGCACGCGTCGACCATGGGCCGCGCCGTCGCCGAGAACGGCCCGGCGCAGTGGGCCACGGCGTCGACCGATTCGAGTGCCCGCCGAGCGGCCGCCTGGTCGGACAGGTCGAAGCAGACGTGCTCGAGCTCGAGCAGCTCCCCGAGGCGCGCGAGGCGCTCCTCGTCGCGCCCGGCCAGCACCGGCTGCTCGCCACGCTCTGCCGCCAGCGCCGCCACCAGCCTTCCGGTGTACCCGTAGGCTCCGTAGACCATCCACGTCATGTGCCGCCCCTTACCCTCTAGAACACGAGCACGCCCCGCGCCAGCTTCCCGGCGGACATGTCCTCGATGATCTCCCCGAACCCTTCGAGCGGCCTGGTCTCGGTCACCAGCTCGTCGAGCATGAGCCGGCCCTGTAGGTAGAGCTCGACCATGAGGGGGATGTCGTGCGCGGGTCTCGACGAGCCGTAGCGGCAGCCGATCACCGCACGGTCGACGTAGGCGAGGTCGTTGACGTCGACCGTCACCTTGGTGCCGCGCGGCGGCACGCCGATGGCGACGGCGGTCCCTCCCCAGTCCAGACAGGCGATCGCATCCTCGAGCGCCCGCTGGTGGCCCACGCACTCGAACGCCCACTTGACGCCGCCGGGCCCGAGCGCCCCTGCGACAGACCTCGGGGCGTGGGGGACGATGCGCTTCACTTCCTCGACGGTGCCGGGCGCCGACGCGTCGACGAAGTGGGTCGCACCGAATTGCCGCGCGAGGTCTTCCTTGGCGGCGACGGTGTCAATCGCGATGATCCGGCTCGCCCCCGCCAGTCGCAGGCCCTGGATCACGTTCAGCCCCACTCCCCCGACCCCGAAGACCACGGCCGTCTCGCCGGGCGCCACCTTCGCCCGGTTGAGCACCGCGCCGACCCCGGTCAGCACCCCGCAGCCGATCAACGCGGCCGAGGTCCACGGCACTTCCGGCGCGATGGGCACCGCCTGCACGGCGGAGACGATCGTGTGCTCTGCGAACACAGATGCCGCCGCGAAGTTGGAGGCCGGCTTGCCCTTGAACGTGAAGGGCTCCGAGGACCGGCCGAGGGTGTAGACGCACATCGTCGGGTGCCCTGTGTTGCAGGCCCGGCAGGTCCCGCAGCTCGCGAGCGTGGCGATCACGACGTGGTCGCCGGGCTTCACGGAGCGAACCGCCGCGCCCACCTCTTCGACCACTCCGGCGCCTTCGTGTCCGAGGACCGACGGCGCCTTCCAAGGGATCGTCCCGTCGATGACCGACACGTCGGAGTGGCACACGCCTGCTGCGTGAATCTTCACCTTCACCTCGGTGGGACCGGGCTCGGCGATCTCGAGGTCCTCGGTGAGCTCCGCTCCGCTACCGGTGTAGACGATCCCTCTCAAAGGTCCTCCTCTTCACTCACCCACTGTCCTCTCCACTCATCGATGTTCCTCTCCACCCGGTCCTTCTGTCCTCTCTGACCCTTCTGCCCAGCGCGCTCGCAGCTCGGTCTTCAGCACCTTGCCGCTCGCGTTCAGCGGCAGAGCCTCGACGATCTCGATGTGGCGCGGCAGCTTGTAATTGGCCATCTGCTCCCGGGCCCACTCGGGAAGCCCGGCGCGCAGCGCTGCCGCGTCCGCGCCGGGCACCGGCATCACGAACGCGCAGCCCACCTCTCCGAGCCGGGCGTCGGGCACACCCACCACCGCCACCTGCGCGACATCGGGATGCTCCAGCAGGACGCGTTCGATCTCCGCAGGGTAGGCGTTGAAACCGCCGACCACGTACATGTCCTTCTTGCGGTCGGTGATCCTGACGTTGCCGGCGCCGTCCATGGTCCCGATGTCACCGGTGTGCAGCCATCCCTCGGCGTCGATCGCGTCTTCGGTCGCCTCGGGGTCACCCAGGTAGCCGGAGGTGACGTTGTAGCCCCGCACCACGATCTCCCCCGGATCACCCGCCTCGACCAGCTTGTCGGTGGCGTCGACGACTCGGACCTCGACGTCGGGAATGGGCCGTCCCGACGTGGTGGCGATCGTCTCGGGGTCGTCGCCCTGTCGGCACATGGTGACGACCCCCGTCGACTCCGTGAGCCCGTAGCCGGTGAGAACGGTGTCGAAGCCGAGCTCGTCGTGCATCCGCCGCACGAGCTCCACCGGCACCATCGCGGCCCCGGTCACAGCGAGGCGCAGGCTGGAGAGGTCGTGCGCCGTGCGTGTGGGGTGATCCAGCAGCGACTGGTAGAGCGTCGGCGGCCCGGGTAGCACCGTGATGCGCTCGGACTCGATGGTCTCGATCACCCGCTGCGCGTCGAACGCGCTCTCGGGGACGATCGTCGCCCCGGCGATCAGGCATGCGAGGATCCCCGCCTTGTAGCCGAAGGTGTGGAAGAACGGGTTCACCACCAGGTAGCGATCGCCGCGTTCGAGGCCGACGATGCGCGCCCACGTGGCGAAGGTGCGCAGGCTCTGCGCGTGCGTCGCCGTCGCGCCCTTCGGCCGCCCGGTGGTGCCGGAGGTGAAGATCACGTCGGAGAGATCGTCGGAGCGCACCGCCTGCCAGCGGTTTCGTGCCTCGTGCTCGCTCACCTCCACCCCCGCCACGCCGTCCTCCGAAGTGACGATCCCGAGCGCGTTGTCGATGAACTCGCGCCAGCCGAATATGGGGACTTCGTCGGTGGTCGTCTCCTCGCTCGAGGGGCCGG
>DATKIB010000090.1:0-34551 GCA_035509915.1 Acidimicrobiales bacterium
GACCATCACCCGCAGGCGCGTCGCAGGTGCCGGCCGCCCGGAGGCTTCGGGCGAAGTGCTCGGAGAGGAGACGACCGGCTTCGTCCCCGAGAGGCCCGACGCGGTCAGGTTGGGGACGCCGCGTTGAGCTCTACGAGCGACGCCGGCCCGCCCGGGGAGCTGCCCGAGGGGGTCGTGCCGGGGACCTCCGGCTCCGGGCAGGAGCTGCTGTTCGCCCCGAGGGCCCTCTACCACGAGTTGGTCCGCCGGCTTCGTGAGAACGGATTCGAGTTGCTCGCAGACCTCACCGCCGTCGACTACCTCACGCATCCCGGGCGCACGCTCCCGGCGGGGATCTCGGCCGAGCGCTTCGAGGTCGTGGTCAACCTCCTCTCGCTCAGCCGCGCGCAGCGCGTGCGCGTGCGCGTCCAGGTGCCGGAGTCGGAGCTGAGCATCGACACGCTGTGGGACCTCTATCCGGGGTGCGAGGCGATGGAGCGCGAGGCCTACGACATGTTCGGAATCGTCTTCGAGGGCCATCCCGACCTGACGAGGATCCTCATGCCCGAGGACTGGGAGGGGTACCCGCTCCGCAAGGACTACGCGGTGGGCAGGGTCCCCGTGCAGTTCAAGGAGGCGCCGGGACCGCGATGACCGACGACCTAGAGCTCGAGACCGACGAGGGAGCCCAGGAGCTGCTTCCAAGGGAGCAGACCCGGCCCGAGGAACTGCGGCGCGAGGTCGGGTCGGTGCTCCGCCGCCCGGAAGGCACCGCCGCAGAGGGCATGCTCGCAGACGTGGTGCCCGGTGAGCTCGCCGAGCCCGGCCCGTACGACCCCGGAGTCCTCGACCTAGAGCGCGACGAGGACACCATGATCATCAATTTCGGCCCGCAGCACCCCTCGACCCACGGGGTGCTGAGACTCATGATGGAGCTCGACGGCGAGACGGTCCTGCGCTCGAAGCCCATCATCGGTTACCTCCACACCGGGATGGAGAAGACGGGGGAGGAGCTCACCTACCAGCAGGGCGGCACCAACGTCACCCGCATGGACTACCTGGCGCCGCTCAGCAACGAGCTCGTCTTCTCGATGGCCACCGAGGCTCTCCTCGGCATCGAGGTGCCGAAGAGAGCGATCTGGGCGCGCATGCTCCTGGCCGAGCTCCAAAGGGTCTCGTCGCACGTGATGTGGCTCGCCACCAACGGCATGGACCTCGGGTCGACCACGATGATGATCTTCGGGTTCCGCGAGCGCGAGATGGTGCTGGCCTTCTTCGAGAAGACGACCGGCCTGCGGATGAACCACAACTTCATCCGTCCGGGTGGAATAGCCGCGGACCTGCCCGACGGGTGGGAGGACGACGTGGAGGTGATCTGCGACAACATCGCAGACCGTCTCGACGACTACGACGACCTGATCACCGGCCAGCCGATCTTTCGCGAACGCACCGAGGGAGTCGGCGGCATCACAGCCGAGGAGGCGATCGCCCTGTCGGCCACGGGTCCGATCCTGCGCTCGACCGGCATCGCCTGGGACCTGCGCAGGACGATGCCGTACCTCGCCTACGACGAGGTGGACTTCGACGTCATCATCGGGACCTACGGCGACAACTTCGACCGCTACGCGATCCGCATCAACGAGATCCGCGAGTCGATCCGAATCGTGCGCCAGGTGCTCGAGCGGATGCCGGGCGGGGACTACAGGGTGCAGGACAAGAAGGTCACCCCGCCGCCGCGCGCCCGCATAGACGAGTCCATGGAGGCCCTGATCCACCACTTCAAGCTGTTCACCGAGGGGTTCAAGGTGCCCGAGGGCGAGGTCTACACCGCTATCGAGTCCCCGCGCGGGGAGATCGGCTGCTACATCGTCTCCGACGGGTCGGCGAAGCCGTACCGGATGCACATCCGGGGTCCGTCTTTCGTGAATCTCCAGAGCCTGCCGGTGATGCTTCGCGGGGGCCTCGTGGCCGACGCGATCGCCACCACGTCGTCGGTGGACCCTGTCATGGGGGAGACCGACAGGTGAGCGGCCACCTTTCGCCCGAGGTCGTCGCGCGCGCTCGTGAGCTGGTGGCTCTCTACCCGCACCCTCGTTCGGCCCTCTTGCCGGTGTGCCATCTCGCCCAGGAGCAGGACGGCTGGCTGAGCCCGGAGGCCGTGGCCGAGGTCGCGCAGATCGTCGGCCTTCACCCCGCCGAGGTCATCGGTACCGCTTCCTTCTACGAGATGTTGCGCACGGAGCCGGTCGGCAAGTACGTGGTCTCGGTGTGCACCAACATCGCCTGCATGCTCCGGGGGGCCTACGAGCTGCTCGACCACGCCCAGGAGGTGCTCGGGGTCCGCCCAGGCTCGACGAGCGCCGACGCGATGTTCACCTTGGAGGACGCCGAGTGCATCGCCGACTGTGGGCGCGCCCCGTGCCTCGCGGTCAACTACCGCTTCTTCGGAGACGTCACCCACGAGGCATTCGACAAGCTGGTGGACGACCTGAGGGCCGGGCGCCTCGCAGACGAGGTGCCACCGCACGGCACCCTCGTGCGCGTGCGGCGCGAGGGTGGCCTGCGCACGCAAGACCCGGTCGGTCCGGGAGCGACGGGATCGGCGGGAGCGCGGATCTGATGGCCGTCACCGAGGCACCAAGGATCGTCACCTCGCGCCTGGTCTACGAGGACTCGCACACCCTCGCCCGCTACCTGGCGACCGGAGGGTACGAGGGGCTCCGAAAGGCATTGGCGATGTCGCCGGAGGAGGTGGCCGCCGAGGTCGACGCCGTGAGCCTGCTCGGCCGGGGCGGAGCGGGCTTCCCGGCCGGCCGCAAATGGTCGATGCTGCGCAAGGCGCAGACCGCCTACTTGGTGGTGAACGGCGACGAGAGCGAACCGGCCACCTTCAAGGACCACCTCCTGCTCGAGCGCGACCCCCACCAGCTCGTAGAGGGGGCCGTCATCTGCGCGTACGCGATCGGTGCGGCGCGTGTGTTCCTCTACGTGCGCGGCGAGTTCGCGCTCGGCCTCGAGCGGGTCCAGCAAGCGGTCAACGACGCCTACGCGCACGGAGCGCTCGGACGCGACATCTTCGGATCGGGGTTCTCGCTGGACTTGGTGGTCCACCCCGGTGCCGGCGCGTATATCTGCGGCGAGGAGACCGCCTTGCTCGAGAGCCTCGAGGGAAAGCGCGGCTTCCCCCGCATCAAGCCGCCGTACTTCCCTGCGTCCATCGGGCTCTACGGAGAGCCGACAGTCGTCAACAACGTCGAGACCCTCTCGAACCTCCCCTGGGTGATGGTGCACGGCTCGGAGGCGTTCAAGGCACTGGGGGAGGGGCGTTCCACCGGCACGAGGCTCTTCGCCCTCTCGGGCCACGTGCGAAACCCCGGCGTCTACGAGGTGGAGATGGTCAAGACCACCTTCCGGGACCTCGTCTACGCGCCCGTGCTGGGAGGGGGCATCCCGGGCGGCCGCGACCTGAAGGCGTTCATCCCTGGCGGGGCTTCGGCGCCCTGGTTCGGGCCCGACCAGATCGACCTCCCACTCGGCCAGGACGAGGTGGCGGCGCAGGGCTCGATGCTCGGGTCCGGCTCGGTGGTGGTGATGGACTCCACGACCTGCGTGGTGCGCGCGGCCTGGCGCATCACGCGCTTCTTCTGGCGCGAGTCGTGCGGGCAGTGCACCCCCTGCCGGGAGGGGAGCGGATGGCTGGAGAAGATCCTCCGGCGCATAGAGGACGGGCGCGGGCGCGAGGGCGACCTCGACCTGTTGATGGACGTGTGCGACAACATCTCCCCCGGCGTCTCGTGGCCACCGCAGCAGACGACCATCTGCGTGCTCGGACCCTCGATCCCGTCGTCGATCGCCTCGGGGATCCGGATGTTCCGCGACGAGTTCCTCGTCCACATCAAGGACGGGAGGTGCCCCTTTGCCTGAGGCGCCGGTGTTCGACCCCACGGTCACCTCGCACCACGGCATCGCCCCTGCACGCCAGGGGACGGTGACGCTCACGATCGACGACGTTCAGGTCACCGCCGACGCGGGGGAGTTCCTGATCGTCGCCGCTGAGAAGGCGGGGGTGTACATCCCCAGGTTCTGCTACCACCCGCGCATGAAGCCAGTCGGCATGTGCAGGATGTGCCTGGTGGAGGTGTCCGGTCCGCGTGGGGCCACGCTCCAACCCGCCTGCTACGTCGCTGTCTCGGACGGCATGGAGGTGGTGACCACCTCGCAGAAGGTGCGAAAGGCGCAGGACGGCGTGCTCGAGTTCCTGCTCGTCAACCACCCCCTCGACTGCCCCGTCTGCGACAAGGGCGGCGAGTGCCCGCTCCAGGACCAGACCTTCGCCTACGGACCCGGCGAGAGCCGCTTCGTGGAGGAGAAGCGCCACTGGTCGAAGCCGATCGCGCTCTCCGAGCTGGTCCTGCTCGACCGTGAGCGCTGCATCCAGTGCGGGCGCTGCGTGCGCTTCGCCCTCGAGATAGCCGGCGAGGCACAGATCGACTTCCTCGGGCGCGGCGACCAGGTCGAGGTGAACGTGTTCGAGGACCATGCGTTCACCTCCTACTTCAGCGGCAACACCATCCAGATCTGCCCTGTCGGCGCTTTGACCGCGACCCCGTACCGGTTCGGTGCGCGGCCATGGGACGTGGAGCAGGCCGAGTCCACGTGCACTCTCTGTGCGTTCGGGTGCCGGGCCGCCGTGCAGTCCTCGGCCAACCGTCTGACGCGTCTCATCGGCATCGACAGCGACCCGGTCAACCAGAGTTGGCTCTGCGACAAGGGGAGGTTCGGCTACGAGGCCGTCAACTCGGAGGACCGGCTCACAGAGCCGTTGGTGCGCACGCAGTCGGGCAACGGTCACAGCGAGCTCGAGCCGGCGACGTGGTCCGAGGCGCTCTCGATCGTGGCGGAGAAGCTTTTGGCGGCCCGGCAGGAGCATGGGGCGCGCAGCATCGGCGTGGTGGGGGGAGCGCGTCTATCGAACGAGGATGCTTACGCCTGGGCCAAGCTCTCGAAGTCCGTGATCGGCACCGACTCGGTCGACGCGCAGCTCGGAGACGGGATCCCCGCGGAGGTCGTGCTCGGGCTGCCTAGGGCGACGATCGACGAGGCGTGCGTGGCGCGCTGCGTGGTCGTGTTCTCGGGCGACCTTCGCGAGGAGCTCCCGGTCCTCTTCCTGCGCCTGCGCTCGGCAGTGGTGGAGTCCGGTGCGCGCGTCGTGGAGCTCACGCCGCGGCCGACGGCGCTCACCCCGTACGCCGCGGCGACCGTCTACTACCGCCCCGGCGAGGCCGAAGCGACGGTGCGCGCGCTGGCGAGCGGCTCGGCGCGCCCTGCGTCGTCGAGCGCGACCACCGAGGCGGCCTGGAGCCGGGCGCTCGAGGTCCTCGCAGAGGCGCGATCGGACGCAGGCGCCGGCGGAGCCGGTGCCGACAGCGACGCCGGATCGGCGGGTGCCGGCGCGCCAGCCACCGCAGGCGCCGGCGTGGTGGTCGTGCTCGGGCGCCCGTCGGTCGCCGAGCGAGGTCAGCTCGTGGCCGAGGCTGCCGCTCGAATGGCCGAGGCTTGGCCCGGCGCCCGCTTCCTTCCGGCCCTGCGGCGGGGCAACGTCATGGGGGCGCTGGACATGGGCCTCGCCCCGGGCGTCCTGCCGGGCCGGGTCTCGCTCTCCGAGGGGCGCCAGTGGTTCACCGAGGCATGGGGGTCCGTCCCCGTCGAGAAGGGCGAGGACACGACCGGCATCCTGAGCGCGCTGGCGAAGGGGACGATGACGGCGCTCGTGCTGCTCGGGGCGGACCCGCTCGGGGACTTCCCCGACTTGAAGCTGGCCGAAGAGGCGCTCGAGAGAGCCGAGTTCGTCGTGGCCGTGGACAGCTTCCTCTCGCCCTCTGCCGACCGGGCCGACGTGGTCCTGCCGGTGGCGATGGCCCACGAGCGCGCCGGCACCACCACCAACATCGAAGGCCGCATTACCCGTCTCGGCCCAAAGCTCGTGCCCCCCGGGCAGTGCAGGCCCGACTGGATGGTCGCGGCCGAGCTGGCCGACCGCCTCGGCGGCGACCTCGAGGTGACGAGCGCCGGCGAGCTGTGGGATGAGATCGAGCGCCTCGCCCCTTCCCACGCCGGCATCACGCACGAGGTCCTCGACGGGCCGGCGGGACGCGACGGGATCGTGGCGCCGTTGGCTACGACGCGGGTCAGCCTCACCCGCAGGTCTGCGAGCCAGGCGTTCGACCCGATGGCCACGCCCGGGATCGTGGCGGTGGAGGTCCAAGGAGCCCCGCTTCGCGCAGGGCCGGCGGGCAACGGGCGCCCGACGGCGGCTCGTGGAACGACGGCTCTCTCCACAAGCCGCCCGCCCACTCTCGGCCGGCCGCAGGCCGCCTCCGACTCGCGGGTGCCGCCGCCCGACAGCTACTCGCTGCGCCTCGTCGCCACCCGCCGGCTCTACGACGACGGAGTGATGCTCGGCGCCTGCGACGCTCTAGCGGCGCTCTCGCCGCAGGCGATCGTGCGCGTGAACAGCCACGACCTCGACCGCATCGGGGTGAGCACCGGCGACATGGTGCGCCTTCGCTCCTCGCGCGCCGCGGTGGAGCTCGAGGTCATCTCCGACGACGGCGTCGTGCGGGGCACTGCCGTCGTCGGGTTCAACCTCGACGCCGGCGACACCGCGGGGGCGGCCGCGCTCGTCGACGCCACGGTTGCGGTCGTCGATGTCAGGCTGGAGACGGTGTGATGCGGACCTTGGCGCTCGATCCCCTCTTCTCAGGCGGGGTCCACTGGGCCGAGCTGCTCGTGGTGGTCGTGAGAGTGGTGGTGGCCTTCGCGGCCTTGTCGGGCGCGGTCATCCTCATGATCTGGTTCGAGCGCAAGCTCATCTCGGACATGCAGGCTCGCATCGGGCCCAATCGCGCCGGCCCGTGGGGCCTGCTCCAGACCCTGGCGGACGGGATCAAGCTGATCTTCAAGGAGGAGCTGCTCCCCGCGCGCTCGGACCGCTTCGTCTACAAGATCGCGGCCTACCTCTCCCTCGTTCCCGCCGTCCTGGCCTTCGCCATAGTCCCGGTCGGGGGACTGGTCACCATTGCAGGTCACACGTTCGAGCTCCAGGTGGCGGACCCGCCGATCGGGATCCTCTTCCTCCTGGCGATGTCCTCGGTGTCGGTCTATGGCGTGATGCTCGCCGGCTGGTCCTCGGGTTCGAAGTACCCGCTTCTCGGTTCGGTGCGCGCGTCTGCGCAGATGATCTCCTACGAGGCCGCGCTGGGCATGACGACCATCGTGGTGATCCTTCTCACGTCCTCCACCACCAACCTCGTCGGCTCGCTGTCCACCAGGGCGATCGTGAACAGCCAGAGCCACACCTTCTTCGTCAGCTGGAACCTGATCCGCACCGGCATCGTGCCGTTCGTGCTCTTCTTCGTAGCCATCACCGCCGAGCTCCAGCGCCCGCCGTTCGACCTCGCCGAGGCCGACAGCGAGCTCGTCGGCGGCTTCAACACCGAGTACTCGGCGTTCCGGTTCGCGATGTTCTACATGGCGGAGTTCATGAACGTGATCACCATGTCGGCCGTGATGGTCACGCTGTTCTTCGGCGGTCCCGACGGACCCACCCCCCACGTCTACGTGCTCTCGTGGGTGGTGCCGATCCTGTGGTTCCTTGGCAAGACGTTCCTCTTCCTCTTCGTCTACGTCTGGCTGCGCGCCGCACTCCCGAGGCTGCGCTACGACCAACTCATGAACCTCGGGTGGAAGGTGATGATCCCGATCTCCGTCGCCTGGGCGCTCGTGGTCGCCGCCGCCATCGTCGGGCGGTGGTGGTTCGTCGGCGTGATCGCAGGGCTAGTGCTCGTGGGTGCGATGTTCGCGAGATCGCTCTTCGTAGGCGCGTCGCGCGGCGAGCTGTTCGGCACACCGGCCGACTCCGGAGGGTCGAGGTGAGCCCGAGGTGAGCGCGCGATGAGCCTGAGGGACGAGGTGCGCGACTACCTGAGCTTCCTGGGCGGCTTCAAGGTCACCCTCCAGCAGATGGCCCGTCCCCGGGTCACCTGGCAGTACCCGATCGAGAAGAGGCCCAAGCCCATCCGTCTCCACGGGCGCCACGTCCTCAACCGCTACGAGGACGGGATGGAGAAGTGCATCGGATGCGAGCTCTGCGCGGGGGTCTGCCCGGCCGACTGCATCTACGTACGCGGGGCCGACAACCCGCCCGGCGACCCCGTGTCCCCGGGCGAGCGGTACGGCTTCGTCTACGAGATCAACTACCTGCGCTGCATCCACTGCGACATGTGCGTGGAGGCCTGCCCCACCCAGGCGATCACCGAATCCAAGCTCTTCGAGTTCTCCTTCACCAACCGGGCGGATGCCATCTACACCCGCAACGAGCTGCTGGTCGGCGACGACGGGCGTCCCCGCAACCTTCCGTGGGAGGACTGGCGCGAAGGCGACGATCTTCACACCTCCGCTTGGATGCGCGCCACGTCCCCCTCCGGCGACGCGGCGTACGAGGGGCGCGTTCAGTGGTCCGGGGAGCTCGGCTACGGGGTGAGAGCCCCGGAAGGTGGGCAGAGCGGGCGCCGCGACGACGAGGCCACCGGCATACGCGAGGTCCGCGACGTCTACTACATGCACCTCGACGACATCGACAGGCCACCTGAGATGCAGGGGCTCCGCGGGGTGGTCAACCGGGCGGTCGACCACGTGGCGCTTCGCCGTCAGGCGATGGCCGCCCGGCGGCGAGGTCGCAACCAGTGATGCCCGGCGCGCTCTTCGCTTCCATCGTGCAGCTGGCGGCGGCCACCAGGGTCGACGCCGCAGTATTCGCGGCGGCAGCCTTGTGCATCCTCGCCGGCGCGATCGGGGTGGTCGTGGCGCGAAACCCCGTTCACGCGGCGCTGATGCTGGTGCTCACCCTCTTCGGGGTGGCGGTGCTGTTCGTGGAGCAGCAGGCAAACTTCCTAGCCGCCGTGCAGGTCATCGTCTACGCGGGCGCGATCGTCGTGCTGTTCTTGTTCGTCATCATGTTCCTCGGCGTCGACCGGCGCGAGAACGTGGCGCTCGAGCCTCTGCGCGCTCAGCGCCCGCTCGCCGTGGCGCTCGTGGCGCTCGGCCTCGCGGGGCTGCTGGTGCTCGGGATCGCCGCCCACTGGTCGGTTGGTGCGCACTCGGTGGCCGGGGCGCAGAGCGGGCAGTCCGGCGGCGACGTGGCCGCCCTGGGCCGCTCCGTCTTCACGACCTACCTGTTCCCCTTCGAGATCACCGCCGCCCTGCTCGTGATAGCGGTGGTGGGCGCGGTGGTCCTGGCGCGGCGCCCCCAGCGTTTACGGCGCGCTGGGCCGCCGCCGAGCCTCGTGAGCGGGCCGCAGCCCGGGCCCGCCGGGGACGGCGGAGAGGGCGAGCCGTCGGGCGCACTGGTGAGCGTGCCCGCACGCGCGGCGGTCGGCGACCCGATGGTCGCACTGGCCGAGGCGGTGGCGCACGCAGTGTCCTCGGGAACCTCCCACCCCGCTGACGGGGGAGGCGAGCAGGCGGGCGCAGCTCTTGGCGACTCGCCGGACGACGACCCAGGCGCCGAGAGGAGACCCGTATGAGCCTTGCCGGGAATTGGTACTTGGGGCTGGCCGCAATCCTCTTCGCCATCGGTGCGCTCGGCCTGCTAGTTCGCCGCAACGTGCTGGTCATGTTCATGTGCGTCGAGCTGATGCTCAACGCCGCCAACCTGACCCTTGTCACGTTTGCGCGCATGCTCGACGACATCGGCGGGCAGGCCCTCGTGTTCTTCGTCCTCGTCGTCGCCGCCGCCGAGGTCGTGGTGGGGCTCGGCATAGTCGTCGCCATCTTCCGAAGGCGCGCGGGCGAGGGGACGACCGCCGACGACCTGCACATCATGAAGGGCTGAACCCCGCTCGAGACGCGGGACTACTCACCATGCTCCATGCCGCTTTCTTGATGCCCGTGTTGCCGCTTGCGGGTTTCGTGGTGCTCGCGACCTGCGGCAGGCGCCTTGGCGAACCGCTCGCCGGCTGGGTCGGTACCGCCACCGTCACGGGGTCCTTCGTGGCCGCGTGCGTCACCTACGCGGGCCTCCTCGGCAAGCCGGCCGCTCCCCAGCGCGAGGTCGTCCAGGGCTGGTTCACCTGGATCCCGGTCGGCGGGCTTCAGGTGAAGGCGGCGCTGCTTATCGATCCGCTCTCGATGACGATGGCGCTCTTCGTGACCTCGGTCAGCGCGCTGATTCACCTCTACTCGATCGGCTACATGCGCTCGGACCGCGACTTCTCCAAGTTCTTCATGTACATGAACCTCTTCGTGGCCTCGATGCTGATCCTCGTGCTGGCCAACAACCTCCTGTTCACGTTCGTGGGCTGGGAGGGAGTGGGAGTCTGCTCCTACTGGCTGGTGTCGTTCTGGTTCGGCCGCCAGAGCGCGGCGACGGCCGGCCAGAAGGCGTTCTTCTACAACCGGCTCGCCGACGTCGGCTTCCTCGTCGCGATCTTCCTCGTGTTCTCGAAGACCTCCACGCTCGACTACCTCGGGATCTTCGCCCACGTCCAGGCGATCGACCCCGCGGCCCGCACGGCGATCGCTCTGCTGCTGTTCGCTGCGGCCTGCGGCAAATCGGCGCAGATCCCTCTCTTCCCCTGGCTGGCCGACGCCATGGAGGGCCCGACCCCGGTCTCCGCCTTGATCCACGCCGCCACCATGGTGACCTCGGGCGTGTACCTCATGTGCAGGATCAGCCCGATCCTCGCCCTCTCGCACCCGGCTCAGCTCGTGGTCGCGAGCATCGGGGCGGCCACCGCGTTCGTGGCGGCGCTCATCGGCTGCGGGCAGCAGGACATAAAGAAGGTCCTCGCCTATTCGACGGTGTCGCAGCTCGGCTACATGTTCCTGGCGGTCGGCACCGGCGCCTACGAGGCGGCGATCTTTCTGATGGTCGCCCACGCCTTCTTCAAGGGGCTGCTCTTCCTCGGTGCCGGCTCGGTGATCCACGGCCTGCACGACGAGCAGGACCTGAAACGCATGGGCAACCTGCGCCGCTACATGAAGCTCACCTTCTTCACCTTCGGGATCGGCTGGCTGGCGATCGCTGGCATCCCGCCTTTGTCCGGCTTCTTCGCAAAAGGGGACATCCTGACGAACGCGTTCGCGCGCTACCCCGTCCTTTGGGCGGTGGGGCTCGTCACGGCAGCTATGACCGCGTACTACATGAGCCGGCTGATGGCTCTCGCCTTTTACGGCGACGATCGCTGGCGCGAAGTCCTGGCGCGCCCGGGACACGCGGACGATGGTCCGGGCACCGAGGCGACCTCCGCCGCGCCGCACGAGTCACCGCGCGTCATGACGCTCCCGCTCGTCGTTCTAGCGCTGCTCGCGGTCTCGGGCGGGTTGCTGCACCTGCCCGGCAACCCGTTCCACTGGGATCCGCTCCGCTGGTTGAACCCCGTGTTCGGGAGCAACCTGTACAACGCGACGCAGTCATCGGCCACAAAATGGGCGCTGTCGATCGCAGATGCTGCGGTGGCGGTCGTCGGGATCGCCGTCGCGCTGCCGCTGTGGGCGCGCCGGCCCGAGCACCCGGCCCTCGAGCCCCCGGCGCTGCGGCGCGCGCTGTACTTCGACGACGTCTACGACACCGCGATCGGGCGTCCAGCTGAGGGTCTCGCCCGCTTCGCCGCTGTGGTGGTCGACAACAGGGTCATAGACGGTGCTGTCGACGGCACGGCGCGTCTCGTGCGATCGATCGGCGGACGGCTGAGGACCGTGCAGACCGGGTACGTCCGCCAGTACGCGCTGGCGATCGTGTTGGGTGCGGTGGCCCTGCTCGCGTGGATGGCAGTCAGGGCGATCTCGTGACCCACGACGGCGCCTTCCCGTTCCTCACGGTCCTCGTGCTCCTGCCCGCCGGCACGGCGGTTGCGGCAGCACTCGTGCCCAGGGGTCTCTCCGAGCGCGCAACCCACGTCGCGGTACAGGTGGTGGGTCTCGCCGGCTCGCTCGCCACCTTGGCGCTGGCGGTCACGATCGCGGCGCGTTACCAGGCCGAAGGAGGCGGGTACCGCTTCGTGAGCCGCCACGAGTGGGCCTCGAACATCGGGATCTCGTGGCACCTCGGCGTCGACGGCATCTCGCTCTTCCTGCTGCTGATGGCGGCCGTGCTTTTCCCGCTCGCCATCGTCTCGGGCACGCCGCGTCAGCGCCCGCGCGCGTTCGTAGCATGGATGCTCGTCCTAGAAGCCGGGTGCCTCGGGAGCTTCGTCGCCCTCGACCTGGTGCTGTTCTTCTTGTTCTTCGAGCTGACCCTCGTGCCGGTGTACTTCGTCGTGGCGGGGTGGGGGTTCGAGCGCCGGGGCTACGCGGCGATCAAGTTCTTCGTCTACACGTTCCTCGGCTCCGCCTTCCTGCTCGTGGGGATCGTCGCCCTGGCCTTCGTCCACGAGCACCAGACCGGGAAGCTCACCTTCGACCTCGTGGACCTGACCGGCACTCACCTCGGGCTCGCCTCACAGGTGCTCATGTTCCTGGCCTTCACCGCCTCCTTCGCGGTGAAGGTGCCCATATTCCCGTTCCACACCTGGTCGCCAGACGCGTACGCGGAGTCGCCGGTCGCGGGTTCGGTCATCCTCGCCGCGGTGATGGCCAAGATGGGCACCTACGGCATCGTGCGCTTCGACCTCACCCTCTTTCCGAGGGCGGTGGTCGACCTGGCGCCGCTGCTGCTCACGCTCGGAGTGATCGGGATCCTCTACGGGGCCGTGGTCGCGGCCGCCACCAAGGACCTGAAACGCCTCGTCGCCTACTCGTCGCTCGCTCAGCTCGGTTTCATCGTCCTCGGCACGTTCGCGCTGAGCACACAAGCCCTGTCGGGGAGCGTGCTCCAGATGGTGAACCACGGGCTCATCGTGGCCGTGCTGTTCATCGTCATCGGCTACGTCTACGAACGGCGCGGCACGTGGCAGGCCTCGCAGCTACGGGGCCTTCAGCGCCCTGCCCCCGTGCTCGCGGCGACCTTCACGGTGGGGATGCTCGCCTCGATCGGGTTGCCAGGGCTGAACGGCTTCGTGGGTGAGCTGCTCATACTGCTCGGCACCTTCCTCACTCACAGGTGGTGGGCGGTGGTGGCGACCGCCGGCACAGTGCTGGCCGCGATCTACTTGTTGTGGGCCTACCAGCAGGCCTTCCACCGCGAGCCCGACCCGCAGACGGCGGCGACGAAGGACCTCTCGTGGCGCGAGGGGCTCGTCGTGGCTCCGCTCGTCGTGATCATCTTTTTCCTCGGCATCTACCCGAAGCCGGTCCTCGACAGGATCGAGCCGTCGGTCGGCGTGCTCCTTCACCGGGTCGAGGCCGCGACCTCCACCCATCAGCCGGCTGCCGCCAGCGGGCCGTACTCGTCCTCCGAGCGCGCGCGCTACAAAGGTGCCGGCTCCACCTCCGCCTCGGGCACCGGGACGCAACGGGCGAGCTCGAAGCGCGACGGCTCGTGCTCGGGCCCCGGGCCTCTCCCGGGAGCGACCAGCGCGCCGGGGGGCTCGGCAGTGGTGAGCGCCCCTCGGGGCACGGCGGCGGCCGGTGTCACCGAGGCGGCCCGCTGCGCCGCTTCGGACCGTCTGGCGGCCTTGTGGACCGGGACGGTGGCGCGGTGAGCGGCTTCGCGCTGGCTGCGGCCGCAGGGCGCCTGGTGCTTCCGAGGATCGACTACTACTCCATCCTTCCCGAGCTCGTCCTGCTGGGTGGGGCCCTGCTGGCTCTAGCTGCCTCGGCCCTCGTGCGCCGACCGCTTCGCGTCTCTGTCACAACTCTGATGACCGTGGCGACGGGCCTCGCAAGCCTGTCGCTCTCTCTCGTGCAGTGGTTCCAGGTCTCGGGGCACGGCGCGCACGTCGCGATCGCGGGGGCCGTGGTCGAGGACGGCTTCAGCGCGCTCGTCTCGGTGCTCGTCTCGTGCGCCGTGGTCCTCTCGGCCCTCGTAATCGACACCTGGACGCGTCGCGAGGAGGTGATCGGCCCCGAGCTGCAGGTCCTCATGCTCGTGTCGGCCTCCGGGGCGATGATCATGGGCTCGGCCAACGACCTGATAGTCGTGTTCCTCGGGCTCGAGATCATGTCGATCGCGCTCTACGTCCTGGCCGCCCTCAATCCTCGCCGCCAAGAGTCCGGTGAGGCCTCCCTCAAGTACTTCGTCCTCGGGGCGTTCTCCTCGGCGGTGTTCGTCTACGGGATCGCCCTCGTCTACGGAGCGACCGGTACCTCGAACCTCCCCCAGATCGCCGACTACCTTGCTCGCAACGTCTTGCTCCACGACGGGCTCCTGCTCGCGGGGCTCGCCTTTCTGCTCGTGGGGTTCGGCTTCAAGATCGCCGCGGTGCCGTTCCACCTCTGGACGCCGGACGTCTACCAGGGCTCCCCGAGCCCAGTCACCGGATTCATGGCGGCGATCGCGAAGGCCGGGGGCTTCGCCGCGCTGCTGCGGGTGTTCGTCTCTTCGTTCGGGCTGCTGCGCACGGACTGGCAACCGGTCGTGTGGGTGATGGCGGTGGTGACTCTCGTGGTGGGTGCGGTGCTCGCTGTGGTGCAGCGCGACGTGAAGCGCATGCTCGCCTACTCCTCCATCAACCACGCCGGCTTCGTGCTGCTAGGGCTCCAGGCCGCGACAGCGCGCGGGGTCGAGGGCTCGCTCTACTACCTGTTCGCCTACACGTTCATGGTGATAGGCAGCTTCGCCGTGGTCACCGTCGTGGGAGGCCACGGTGACGGCGACCACGACCTCGGCCGCTACCGCTCCCTCGCCTCGGCGCGCCCGGTGCTGGCGGGCTCGTTCGCACTGCTGCTCATAGCCCAGGCTGGGATCCCGTTCACGACCGGTTTCCTCGCCAAGCTGGAGGTGATCTCCGCGTCGGTCGGGGCGGGGTCGACAGCGCTCGCCGTGGTGGCCATGGTCAGCGCCACCGTGGCCGCCTTCTTCTACCTGCGGGTGATCCTGCTCATGTACACGCCTGCCACCTACGCGGCCGCGGCGGTCCCCGCGTTCGCCGGGGCCTCTGCGCCGGCCTATGTATCGCCGGAGCTCGGGTCGGCCGGCTCCGCTCAGTCCCCCGGTGCCTCGCACCTCGAGGCCGGCCCGGGCTCCGGATCCGCCGGAGGGCCCGATCTCGGCGTGTCGCAGGGCGGCGCGCAAGAAGGTGTGGTCGCGACTGCCGAGGACCTGCACCCTCACGGAGGGGTCCAGCTGGCCATCGAGCTGTGTGTGGGGGTGACCGTCCTCTTCGGTGTGTGGCCGGCTCCGCTAGTGGACTTCGCCCATCGCGCCACGCTCCTCTTCTTCCCTCACTGATTTCCAGGAGCGCCCTGATGCCTGCTCAGGTAGATCTCCAGGAGGCGTCACGCCCGCGAGGCGTCGACCCTCGCCTAGCGCCACGAGGCCCAGACGCCTCAGGTGGGCGACGAAGAGCTCAGGCTGCTGGAACATCCAGTCGTGGTCTATGTACCGCCGGTCCGGAGCGCTGGCCACGGTGAAGGTCGCGGCCATCCCCCGGGCGAACTCCTCGCCGTCCTCACGCGAGAGGATCGAGTCGCGGTTCGCCCACAGCACGTGCGCGCGCAATCCCGCCCGCGCGATCGACCCGATGTCGTCGCCCCTTGCGCTCGTGAACCCCCACCAAGCCGCGCCGAGCATCTGCCTCGGGTGCTCGAGCCACGACCGGGCGAACGCCGTCGCCGCCCGGGGGGTCGCGAGGTGTAGCAGCCCGAGGGGGTGCCGTAGCGCTTCGTCGGCGAGGCCCCACTCACTGGAGACGGCGAGGGTGTCGGAGAACACGAGCTCCACCACCCTCGACGGGTGGGCCGCTGCGAAGCCGAGCTCGAGCCCTCCGCCGAAGGAGTGGCCCACGAGGGAGACCCGGTCGAGCTCGAGGCTGTCGAGCGTCTCCACCAGCGACTCCAGGACCTGCTCGTAGCGCCAGGGCCCGCTTACGGCGAAGAGGTCGGGCACCACCACCCGGGCCTCCTCGGCGAGAAGCCGCGCGGTGGGCCCGTAGGTCCGTGGCGTCATCCCGAAACCGTGCAGAAGGACGATCGGGGCCCCCGATCCCAGGTCCAAGGGGACCTCCAGCGGGGTCACGTGGTCACCGGCCTGTGCGCGCCGGGCAGGGTCAGCCCTCGGATCCAGTGCGCGATCGACTCGGCTCCGAGGCCTGCCGAGACGCTTGGCACGGCGCGATTCGACCCGACCACCGCCCGGCTCGCAAGTCACGTCCCTGCTGGCGCATACTTGGGCGGGCGAGCGAGGGAGGCGCGCGGTGACCTCGATCATCGATTCGGACCAGCATCTCTACGAGTCGCGGACGTTGTGGGCGGACCACATCGATCCCGCCGTGCGCGAAGACGCCCTGGCGATCGTCGACGACGAGCTCGGCTACCCCTTCCTCACCTGGCGGGGCCGCCGGCTGTCGCTCGCTGACGTGCAGCTCCCCGGGGACACCGCCGCGATCGGCAAGCGCCGCCAGCGCCTGCGCCAACAGCTCCCGCCGGAGTACAGCTACGACGAGGCGCTTCCGAGGGACTACTTCGATCCACGCGCGCGCGCCGAGAGGATCGCCGAGATGGGGCTCGACGAGGCGGTGCTGTTCCCGAACTTCGGGTTGCTGTGGGAGAGACGTCTTTCGGAGTCACTCGGGGCGCTCACTGCCAACATGGCCGCCTGGAACCGCTGGTGCGCGAGCGTCGTCACCGAGGGAGCGGGCAAGCTCCATCCCGTCGCCCACCTCACCCTGCGCGACCCGCAGTGGCTCGAAGGCCAGCTTGCGCAGCTCTCCGAGGCGGGCGTGCGCCTCGGGATGATCGCCCCCGCGTCGGTAGACGGCAGGCCGCTGTCGCATCCCGACCACGACCGGCTCTGGTCTGCGTTCGTCCACCACGGGGTCACCCCGGTGTTCCACGTTGCCGATCAGCCCCGCATGCTCGACGACGCCTTCTACACCGACACCGACGAGAACTTCGTCCCGGTCATGGAGTCTGTGTTCATATGGGCACCGCCGGCGGTCGCGGTCACCGACCTGATCATCAACGGCACCTTCGCCAAGCACCCGGACCTGCGCGTGGGCATCGTCGAGCTCTCCTCGATCTGGGTGCCTCAGTACCTGCTCATGCTCGACGGTGGGTGGGACTTCACGACCACCCTCAACGGGCAGCCGCTGTCGGAGCTGGAGCTGAGGCCGAGTGAGTACTTCCTACGCCACGTGCGCGTCTCGTCGTTCAGCTACGAGCAGCCGGCCCGGCTCACCGCCAAGGCCGGGGACGTGTTCATGTGCTGCAGCGACTATCCGCACTCGGAGGGCACCGCCACGCCGATGGACGACTACGCGCGCCAGCGCTGCCTGCCCGATGCGGCCGAGGGGCTGTTCCACTCGAACGTGAGCACGCTTCTGGGCTGAGGCAGGGTCGCAGGCGCGTCTACTCGACGTGCTCGGGCGCCCGGAGGATGTTCTCGGTGGGCGCCGACTCGAGACAATCCTCTGGCAGGGGGAGCAACGAGGAGCCCGAGTCGTCGCGGCCGGCGCCCTCGTCGCCGAGGCGAGCTCTGCGGTCGGAGGCAGCGATCATGCGACCAATAACCGGCACCTCCGCCAGCGATTCCGCGCGAAGGATGGCCAGCACCACGGGCACCAGGTGCTCGGCGGCGTCGTAGACCACGTAGCGGGGGAGCCAGTCCGGTCCGTACTTGGCGTTGAATCGCCAGAGAGTCTCGATCTGGAGGAAGCTCGACATCCTCCTTATCGCCCATCGTTCGACGCGCTGAGTCACCCCGTCGCCACGCTCGCCCTCGAGCAGTGAGCGCATGGCCGCGAAGTTCAGGCTGAGACCGCGACATCCGAGCCCGCGCAGGTGCTCGATCGTCGACACCAGCGCGAAGTCGATCAGCCCGTTGGGGTGCTCGCCCCGGTCACGTCGCATGAGGTCGAGCGAGAAGCCACCAATTCCACGAGCGGGGACGAACTGGCACATGGCAGCCGGCTCGTCGTCGGGCCCGGTGACCACGCAGAGGAGCAGGCCCTCGTCGCGCGGGTCGAAGATCCGACCGAGCACCATCGAGAATCCCCGTTCGAACTCGCCGCGACGGCTCTGCGACATGAGCCCTGTGAGCCGTTCGGCGGTCCGCCTGTCGAGGTGGCCCGGGTCGTGGAAGCTGGCCGAGTAGCCGTACTTGGCGATCCGGTTGTGGGCCTGGCGGAGCCCCTTCATGTGGCCTCCCGCCAGCGAGAAGCGCTGGACGTCCACTATCGCTTCGTCGCCGATGTAGATGTCGTGCATGCCGGTGGCGCGGTAGGTCGAGAGCCAGTCGGCGCCCCCGCCCATGACCGCCACCACCCAGCCGCGGCCTTCCGCGAACCGCCGGAAGGCGGCCCACACCTGCTCACGCTCGGCTCTCGGGCCGATCGGGTCGGGCGACACCAGACAGATCCCGCCGTAGATCGCGTACGCCACGAGGCTGTCGCGGTGGAAGAACCACTGCTTGTCGCTTCTCAGGGCGAAGTAGTCGAGCGTCCCGTCCCCGTGGCGCCGGACGATGTCGCGTGCGGCGTTCCACGCCGAACGCCCGGCCGACCTCCGGCGGTCCACGAGCGGCCGCGTCGCCAGCCACAGCGCCACGACCGCGATTCCGAACCCGATCGCCAGCAGGCTCGGCGCGAGGAAGTCGTCGAGACGGTCGGGGAGGGCGACGTCTCTCACCCCGACGAGTCGCTCCGCGACTGCCTGTGCCACCCGCCAAAGGGGGAGGTGCGGGAAGCGGTTGCCGAAGCGGAGGACCAGCTCGGTGACGGCGGTCGCAGCCACCGTGATCGCTATCACCGCGCAACCGAGCCAGATTGCCGCCTGCCGAGTAGAGGGGAGGTCAGAGGACGCGCGGAACTCGCGGCGGTTGAGCAGGAGGAGCGCGAGCACCGCGGCGGAGAGGAGCGACCCGAGGAGGTCCCCGCCTCGTACGAGGTGGAGAACGAGGGTCACCCCGAGCAGGACCGATGAGATCGCCCAGGCGCGTCGCTGCCCGCGTCGCACCCCTCGCGCCAGGGCGAGCAGGCCTACACCCGCCAGGGCCACGAGCGCCCCCGCCGCTTGGGAGACTCCGAGAGGGAGCACCTCGAGCACCAGGTGGAGGTGGCTGCGAAGCGGAGGGGTCAGCGTGTTGAGCAGGTCCACGGCGCCCGCCAGGAAGATCGCAGCCGCCGCCCAGCGTCTCACCCGCCGTGAACGGTTTCTCAGCGCGCTCAGGTCTGGCGCCGGAGGCCACGACTCCCCGAGTGGGCACGCAGCCACCACGACCGGGTTCGGTTGCACGGAGCGCTCGCCACGCGCCGCGACGCGCTCGAGCAAGGTTGCGGGGGGCTGGTCGACGCGCGCGAGAAGCAGGCGCGCGTGGAGGTCGGCGCCCGTCTCGAGCTCTACCCACGCCAGCTGCTGTTGGTGGAGGAACACGGGCAGCATTCCGAGACGCGGGGGGTGCTCCTCCACCACCTCACCGGCGGCGCCGGTGCACGCGAAGAACCCGCTGTCGAGATGGGTGAGCTCGGCCTGGAGGGTCGCGCCCGTCACAACTCCCGCGTATCCGTGTGCGCACAGCTCGCGAGCGGCGTCGCGCGCCGGGTCGTTGGATGTCGCGCCTCCTTGCGACAATGCGCCCCGGTGCAAGCCGGCCGCGTTCTTGTGGTCGCGCTCGCCGAGGCTCCCGCCCCCGAGAGCCCTCCACGCCCTCCGGCCGAGCCATCCGAGCACGAGTCCGAGGACCACCAGCTCGGCCGCGGATATGACCCCCGCAACTGCGAGGCGCGAGCCCCAGCTCGCCGCGCGGGCCCGTGCCAGAGCCCTAGCGGGGGTGGGGTGGCCTAGCAGCAAGTGGTCGAGTCCTTGGACCACGAAACCGAGACGCAGCACGAGCGCGACCGCCAAGGGCACGAGCAGCCACCAGGCGAAGCGGGCGAAGCGGCGATAGAGAAGGCGCGAGGTCAAGAAGCGCTGGAGGGAGGTGGGGTCCGACAGGCGGTCCATGCCCTCCTGCCAGGGTGCCCCGGGATCGAGCGAGAGGGTCGGCCGTGCGGTGGCCGCTTCCGGGCGGCGGGCCGGCTCGCCGCTGCCCGTTTGCGGCACACCGGCCTCGACCCGCACCACGCGGGTGGCCGACGGCACCTGCATGTGGAGGTCCACCGACGCGGCGACCTCCAACCCGAGCTCCTCGAGCGGCCCCCGGACCGAGGGGACCTCTCCGAGCCCGCGGTCGGTGCTGCCCGGCAGGCACACCACCTGCCGCTGCGGGCCAGCGGCGAAGTCCTTCAAGGAGACCGCGAGCTCGGTGTGCGATGCAAGCGCCGCGGACACCGCCGCCTCGGGGTCGGTGGTTCCTCCGAGATCGAAGAGGTTGCCCGCCACGATCACGATGCCGGGCCCGTGCCAGGCATCGAGCGCCCGCGCCAGTCCGGAGGATGCCCAGCTAGACGCTGGACGGGCTTCGGGCCCGAGACCCAGGTTGGAGACGACGAGGACGCGCTTTCCCAAGCCGACGGGAACGGCTCGAGCGCGAACGCCCGCTTGCGACAGCTCGGGGGGGCTCGCACGCAGGACGCCGATCGGAGATGCAGGGACTCCTTCGGTCATCTACCTCCCATCATGCCAGCCAGCGGAGTCCGGGGGATACTTCCCCCGATGCCCGAGGAAGCGTTTTTTCCGCCCAATTGGCGCTGGCGGCTCGCACCTGCCGAGCCGGGTCCGACCGTCGTCTTCGACATCGACGGCGTGCTGTCGGACGCGCAGGTTCGCCAGCACTACCTCGAGTGGGGAAGGCGCGACTGGGACGCCTTCTTCGACGCGTGCGGCGACGACCCGCTGATAGACGAGGTGGCGCGCCTTCTCGAGCTGCTCGATCCGGAGCTTCGCATCGTGCTGCTCACCGGACGTCCCATCCGCGTCCAACCCCAGACCTTGGCGTGGCTGGGGCGCTACGGGCTTCGATGGGACCTGCTGGTCATGCGCGACCGGGCCGACTACGCCCAGGTCGACAGGTTCAAGCGCGCCGCCGTCCACGAGCTGCGCGCCCGCGGGCTCGACCTGCAGCTCGCTTTCGAGGACGATCCGCGAAACCGCGACATGTTCCACGACGAGGGCATCCCCTGCATCTACATCCACTCGGGCTACTACGACCGATGATCGGCTGAGACGCAGGAACGTCAGTACCTTGCCGTCGCGGAGCGTGCCCAGCGCTCGCGGCGCGCGCTCGGCAGGCCCGAGCTGCGCGAAAGGGCGAGCGCCCATCCGACGAGCACGAGGGCGCCGCAAGCGGCGAGGACCGGCAGGTCCCCGAACCGCTCGTAGAGGGTGCGGCCGTCGAGAAGCGAGACGTCGGCCAGTAGCACCTGGCGCGAACCGAGCGAGGTCCTCTCGAGCACCCGGCCGTGGTTGTCGACGACGCTCGAGAACCCGGTGGGCGCCGCTTGCACGAGGTATCGCCCTTCGGCGATCGCCTGTAGGCGCGCGGCCGCCACTTCCTGGCACGGGACCTGACTCGTCGCGTAGGAGGAGGTGTTGGTCGGGACGACGAGAAGCTCTGCACCGGCGCGCGTGGGAAGCCGTCCTCTTTCCTGGAAGAACACTTCGTAGGAGACCATTGCCCCGAGCGAGCCGGCCGGCGTGCGCATCAATCCGTCGCCGTGACCCGCGATGGCGTCGAGAGGGACAGCCGAGAGGTCGGCCAGGTGCTCGAAGAACCCGCGGTAGGGCACGTACTCGCCGAAGGGGACCCGGTGGACCTTTTCGTAGGTGGAGACGATCCGGCCGTCGGGCGCGAACGCCACGATCTCGTTGCGAAAGGCCGTGCTCGACACCGGCTCGGTGACGCCGACCACGAGGGTCGCGCGATCGTCCGTCGCCATCGACGCAAGCGCCAGCTTCAGCGGGTCGCTGTCCAGCCGGTCGTCGAGAGAGACGACGTCCTCCGGCCACAGGATGAGCGACGGGGGCCTGTCGGAGTCGATCCGGGGGATCTCCGCTGTCGCCTCGACCTGGGCGCGGTAGACGGAGGCCGCGGAGACCTGGGCCTTGCTGAGCCCCCTCCTCCCGCCGCCCTGGACCGTCGCGACGCGCAAGGCGGACACGGCATGGCCGCCGTCGGGGGCTGCCGCTCCCCAGGCCGCCAGCCCGCAGACCACCGCCAGCGCCACGAGACCGCCCAGCAACGCACCCGCTGGGCTCCAGGGCTGCCCTAACAGGTCGCTATCGCCGTGTCGGGCGAGCCCGACGGCCACCTCCGCCAGAGAGCCGAGCCCGCAGCCGCCTAGCCACACCAGGGCGACGAGGAGCAGCGGACCGCCCAGCCGGGCGGCTCCGGCGAGGGGCCCCGACGCCTGGCCGAGGGCCAACCCCCCGAGGGGCAGGCCCCCGAAGGGCCACGAGCCGCGAAGCGCCTCGACCAGGACCATCCCACTGGTCAGCGCGAGCGTGCGCCCCCTGGCGGACGGCGCGGCTGCGCACGCCAGGGCCGGCGCGAGCGCCTCCACCACCATCATCACCACGCCCCCGTAGACGTTGAAGCTCGTCGCCCACCAGAGGCCCGGTACGAAGAGGCCGAGGCCGGCCACCCAGCCGCAGGCCAGACGGGCCTTCCATCCGAGCCCGCCGAGGCGCCACCACAGCAGTGCCGCAGCTGGGAACGCGACGACCCAGAGCCCGAAGGGCGGGAGCGAGAGGCTCAGCCCCAACCCGGCCAGGAGGCTCGGCAGGACGATCCGGCCCCATCGAGCGACCCGCCCGCGCGAGCGGCTCGAGAAGATCGGCCGGACAGAGCGGGCCGCAGGGCGTGCGCGCCGCAACAGACGGCCGAAGGCGGTCACCGAGCCGGCTGTTCGGTCGCCGCGAGGGCGCCGACCACCTGTTGCGCCGCTCGCCGACCCCCGCCGATGCAGGCGGGCACGCCTATCCCGTGGAGGGCTGCTCCCGCCAACGCCAGTCCGCGACGGCGCGCCACTGCCTGTTCCAGCGCCTCGATGCGACCCAGGTGCCCGACGAGGTACTGAGGGAACGAGCTCGGCCAGCGTGTGACCACCGCGTCGAGGGGTGCGCCGCGCACACCGAGCATCGACGAGAGCTCACCGACCGCTCGCGCCACCAATTCGTCGTCGGTCATTTCCCCTGGGCGCTCGTCCCCGTAACGGCCGGCGGAGGCTCGCAGCAGCACGTCGCCGGGGCGATGGAGCTCGCGCCACTTCGACGAGAGCCACGTGCACGCGCTCAGCAGCCGTCCTTCGGTCGCAGGTACGAGGAAGCCGGTCCCCTCCAGGTCCGGCCCCGACGAGCCGAACGCCTCGCGGGGAAACCTGAGCGTGACGATCGTCACAGAGGCGTAAGGGATCCCACCGAGCAGCCCGGAGAAGGACGGGTCCAGCGCGCCGAGGATCTCCGACGCTGCCGGCGCGGGGACCGCGATCACCACCCCGTCGGCTGCGATCCCGCCGGCCGAAGTGGCGAGCGACCACTCGGGTGCCCCGGGCGCAGCCCCGTCGCCGGCTGCGTGATGCTCGAGTCGGTATACCGTCGTGCCAAGGCGCACCTCGACCCCCCTCTGCTGTACGAGCTCTCCGATGCGCTGCGCGAGGCGCGCCAATCCTCCACGCACTGTCGTGAACACCGGGCGCGCGCGCTCCGCATCCTGAGGGGCCGAGCGAAGCGCGCGCATCAAGCTCCCGGGTCGCTCGTCGGCGAGGAGCAGCTGCGGGAAGACGGCCGCAGCGCTCAGGTCGTCGGCGCGTCCGGCGTGTATCCCGCCGACGAGCGGGTCCGCCAGCCGCTCGTGGATCTCTTCCCCGAGACGCCTCCTCACGATGGACCCAACCGACGCGTCGTCGCGTGCGAGCCGCCTCCGCCCGGAGGGGGAAGGACCAAGCAGGTCCAGGGCGGCGCGGCCGAGGCCTGACGCAGAGCAGATCCCCGATCGCGCGAGCGGGCCCAGGCGCGTGGGCACGCCGAGGGCCAGCCCCCTCGGAAGTGGGCGCAGCGCTCCTCGCGACCACACGTACGCCCGGTCGGCCGAAGGGTGCACGAGCTCGGGGCCCAACCCCACCTCTTCGCAGAGCTCGTGAGCCTCGGGACGACGGGCCAGAAAGGCGTCCGGGCCGACGTCCACCAGCCTCCCGCCGAGCTCGATGCTGCGCAGTTTTCCCCCGAGCCGGGGTTCGGACTCGACCATCACCATGCGAGATCCCGAGGGCAGCTTCGACGAGAGCTCCCACGCGGCCGACAGACCCGTGATCCCGCCGCCCACGACCGCAACGGTGAGGGCGCTCAACGCTCGGCCTCGGACCTCGAGTCCGCCGCCAGGACCACCCGCGCCAGTACCTCGCAGAAACGCGGATCGTCGTTCAACGACTCGGTGCGTGCGAAGCGCAGCCCGGCTTTCTTCGCGCTCTGCGCGGCCTCGACGTCGAGGTCGTAGAGCACCTCCAGGTGGTCCGACACGAAACCTATGGGGCAGACCACGACACCTCGGGCTCCCGTCTGCGCGGCAGATGCGATCACGTCGCGCACGTCGGGGCCCAGCCACTCCTCCCCCGTTCGTCCCGCGCTCTGCCACGCGACTTGCCAGCGCTCCAGGCCTGCGACGCGGGCGACGGCTTTCGACGACGCGTGGACCTGGTCGGCGTAGTCGTCACCCTCGTCCTTCAGCCTTGCGGGGACGCTGTGGGCGGTGAAGATCACCTCCACCGGTCCGTCGCCCGACCCGGACAGGTCGCTGAGCGCGGCTTCGACCCTCTCGGCCAGAAGGGAGATAAGGCCGTCCTCGACGTGCCAGCGGTCGACGACCTCCAGCTCCAGCGGCGCGCCGCTTTCGACGCGCGCCGAGTCGACGGCCTGCCGGGCCCTGCGCGCGTAGTCCCCGACGCTCGCGAACGAGGAGTGCGGCGCGAGCACGACCCCGATCACGCGCCTCGCGCCGGCACGCGCTATCTCTCCTACCGCGTCGGCTATCCGCGGCTGCGCGAACTTCGTCCCCGACGCCACCACGTAGCGCCCCGGGCGGAGCCTCTCGAGCACCGCTTCGACTCCGACGATCTGCGCGGCCGTCCTCTGCGCGAGAGGCGAGGTGCCGCCGATGACGCGGTAGCGGCGCTCGAGGTCGGCGAGGAGCTCGGGCGCCGGTCGCCGTCCGCGGCGGATCTCTGTGTAGAAGGCCTCGATGTCCGCGGGTGTGCCCGGGGTCCCGTGCGACATCACGAGCACGCCTATCGGCTCGCCGACGCGATCAGGCCGCGCGGGACTCAACTCAGGGAACCAGGATCGGTCGACTTCACCAGCTGCGTCAGCCGGGAGAGGGTGACGGGGTCGGTCTCGGGCAGCACGCCGTGCCCGAGGTTGAAGACGTGCCCGGTGCCGGATCCGCGGCGCAGCACGTCGAGCGCCTCGCGGGCTACCACGTCCCAGGGGGCCAGGCACGCCGCGGGGTCGAGGTTGCCCTGCACGGCGATCCCGGGACCGATCCTCGCCCGCGCCTCGTCGAGGGGCACCCTCCAGTCGACGCCCACGACCTCAGCCCCCGCCTTTCCCATCGACGAGAGCAGCTCGCCCGTGCCCACCCCGAAGTGGATGCGCGGGATCCCGAGGTCCCCCACGCCCTCGAGGACGCGGCGGCTCGCCGGAAGCACGTAGCGCTCGTAGTCGGCGGGCGAGAGAGCGCCCGCCCAGCTGTCGAAGAGCTGCACGGCGGAAGCTCCCGCCGAGACCTGCGAGCGCAGCGACTCGACGGCGATGTCCGCCAGCGCATCGAGCAGCGCCTCCCACAGCGCGGTGTCGCCCAGCATCAATGCCTTCGTGCGGGAGTACGAGCGCGACGGACCGCCCTCCACCAGGTAACTGGCCAGGGTGAACGGTCCGCCGGCGAAACCGATCAGTGCGACACCCGTTCCCGCGAGCGCCTCAGATGCGATCCTCGTGGCTTCGATCACGTATGGCGTGTCGGCCTCGGGCTCGAGCGGCCGCAGCCGCCGCAGGTCGGCCTCGGAGGAGAACGGCCGCTCGACCACCGGCCCGAGCCCCTTGCGGATCTCGACGCCGAAGCCGATGGCCGCCAGCGGCACGACTATGTCGGAGAACAAGATCGCGGCGTCCACGCCGTACCGGCGGACCGGCTGGAGGGTCAGCTCGGCCGCGAGCTCCGGGCGCCTCACGGCATCGAGGATGCTGCCCTCGCCGCGCGCTTGGCGGTACTCGGGCAGCGAGCGCCCGGCCTGACGCATGAACCAGACCGGCACGTGCTCTACAGGCTCGAGCCGGCAGGCGCGCAGGAACACCGAGTCAGCCCGTGACACTGACGGAAACGCTACCGGAGCGCTGGCCTGCCCCTTCTGGCGCAGCGGGCCGAATTTGCGGTGCCTCTTGGGGCGCGGGCCCGCCTTTTGGGGCGCGGTCGGCCGGTATGATCGTGGGCTCCGTGGAAGGACATCCCGAGCTCGAGGCGGAGCAGGCTCACGTCGACCGTGCGTACGATCGGCTCGACCAGCTGCGAGCCCAGACGCAGCAGCTGCTCGCCTCGGTGCTCGACCAGGGTCGCGGCGGCACCCCCCAGTTCCGCGAGGAACGCGACGTGATCGTCCGCACCAGCCTCGCCCGGCTCGAGCAGCTCGACGTCGGCGAGCAGGCGTTGTGCTTCGGCCGCATCGACCGCGTACCGGAGACGAGGTCGGGGCTCGAGAGCTTCCACATCGGCCGGCTCGGGGTCTCAGCGGAGGACCTCGAGCCACTCGTCGTCGACTGGCGCGCGCCCGTCGCGGAGCCCTTCTACCGCGCGACGGGCCGCGACCCGATGGGGCTCGTGCGGCGCAGGCACCTTGCGGCATCGGGGAGGAGGGTCCTCGGCATAGAGGACGAGCTCTTCGCGAGGCCCCCCGGCGAACAGACCGGAGAGGGGGCGAGGCCGCCCGGCACCGGGGCAGGAGGAAGGGAGGCGGAGGTTCTCGGCGCGGGGTTTTCGGCTTCGGCTCCTTTCTCAGGCGACGGGTCCGGCCGACCGGCGGCCGAGGGCGAGCTGGAGGGGGAGCTCGAGCACGAGATCGGCGGCCCGGGGGCGCTCCTTGCGGCGCTCGGCAGCGCCCGCGGCGGGCACATGCGCGACATCGTCTCGACCATTCAGCGCGAGCAGGACGAGATAATCCGCGCGCCGCTCCCGGGAGTGCTCGTGGTCCAGGGGGGTCCGGGCACCGGCAAGACCGCCGTGGCGTTGCACCGCGCCGCTTACCTGCTCTATACCCACAGGTTCCCGCTCGAGCGTCAGGGGGTGCTCGTGATAGGGCCCAACCCACTCTTCCTGCGCTACATCGAGCACGTGCTCCCCTCGCTCGGCGAGAGCGGGGTCACGCTCTCCACCTTGAACGGCCTGGTCCACGGAGTGCAGGTGCGCGCCCACGATTCGTCGGCGGTGGCGCGGCTCAAGGGCGAGGCCCGGATGTCGCAATTCGTGGCCCGAGCGGTGCGAAGCCGCCAGCGCGCCCTTCGATCGGATGCAGCGATCGGCTTCGGGGCCAGCGTGCTCCGGCTCTCGGCTGAAGCCTCGGCTGGGATCGTCTCGGCGGCCCGGAGACGACCGGGCACCCACAACTCCCGCAGGCGGTTCGTCGAGCAGATGGTGACGCGCCGGTTGGCGGACGAGTACCTGCGTACGTCCGACCTGCGCAGCGCCGGCGGTACGACGCTGCCGTTCACCGTGCCCCGGGCTGCGGCGCTAGCTCATGAGACCGATCCCCGAGACGCCCCGCGCCTCGACACGGAGCGCCCGGTACGGCCCCCTCTGGAGCCGGTGGACGCAAAAGGCGCCGACCGATCCAACGGCGCCGGCGGCGGCGATGGTGGTGCAGGTGATGCAGGCGGCGCGGGTGGCGCAGCTGGTCCGAACGGCGCGGGCGAACCGTCCCAGGTCGGGTTCGACTTCGCCGAGTTCAGGCGAAGACTCCGCCGGCTGCCGGAGCTGAGCGAGATGCTCGACCGGATGTGGCCGAGGCTCAGCGCCGAGGAGCTGCTCCACGACCTCTACGGATCGCGCGCCCTCGTCGCGCTGGCGGGCAAGGGGATCCTCAGCTCGAAGGAGCAGGCGACGCTACAGCGTCCCCGTTGCGGATCGCTCGCCGAGATCCCCTGGACCTCCGCAGACCTCGCGCTCATAGACGAGGCCCGGGTGCTGCTCGGCCCTCGCAGTTCGCGCCCCGCCGACGGCGCGGGCGAGCACGACGACGGGCCCCGCACCTACGGCCACATCGTCGTGGACGAGGCTCAGGACCTCTCGCCCATGGACTTGCGGATGGTGGGCCGGCGCTCGCTGTCGGGCTCGATCACCGCCGTAGGCGACTTGGCCCAGGCCACGGGACCCTGGGCACCGGCCGGTTGGGAGGAGGTCACGGCACACCTCCCGTCGAACCGTCCAGCGCGCCTGGTCGGGCTCACCGTGAGCTACCGCACCCCCGCCGAGGTGGTGGAGGTGGCCGGGCGCCTGCTGGCGGAGGCCGCCCCGGGCCTCGTGCCGCCGGTGCCGGTACGCAGGACCGGTGTGCCCCCGCACTTCGAGGATGTCGTCCCGGGAGCCCTGGCCCGCCGGGTCGCCGAGATCGCCTCGGAGCTCGTGGCGGAGGTTACGCCTGGGACGACGGCGGTCCTCGCCCCCTCCTCGCTCGTCGCAGATCTGGCGGGCGCCCTCGACGAGAGCGGGGTGCGGAGCACCGACCCGCGTCGGGAGGGCCTCGGTGCCCCACTCAGCCTCCTGCCCGTCGACCTCGCCAACGGCCTCGAGTTCGACGCGGTCGTGGTGGTCGAGCCGGCCGCCGTGGTCGAGGAGTCGGCGCAGGGTACGAGGGCCCTGTACATGGCCCTCACCCGGCCGACGCGCCGACTGGCGGTGGTGTACGCGAGGCCCCTTCCGGGGGCCCTCTCGGCTTGAGCCCGGTGTTGGCGCCGGGGGCGCGCCGTCAGCTAGGAAAGACCCGTGACGCAGGCCATCTCGGTCGAGCAACCCGCGCCCCGGCAGCGCCACGTCCCCGAGCGCCCACCCCTGCTCGCGGTGGGGGTGATGATCTGGCTCGGCTCGGAGCTCATGTTCTTCAGCGGCCTCTTCGCCGCCTACTTCACCATCCGCGCGCACGCCACCTCGCCGTGGCCGCTTCTCGCCGGCGAGCACCTCGACTACGTGCAGGCAGGGATATTCAGCGTCGTGCTGCTCGCATCCAGCCCCACCTTCCAGCTGGGGGTGTTCGCACAGGAGCGCGGAGAGCGCGGCAAGGCGCGCGCCTGGATCGTCACGAGCTTCATCCTCGGCGCCGGCTTCCTCGCCAACACCCTCTACGAGTGGCACGACTTCGCCTCCCACGGCCACGGCCCTGCCCTCAACGCCTACTGGTCGCTGTTCTTCGTGATGACCGGCATCCACGGGCTTCACGTTGCGCTCGGGCTGGTGGCGATGATCTTCCTCATGGGAAGGCTCAGAGGGCCTTCTGGTGACCCCGGGGAGACCAACGTCTACCAGGCCGTGGGCTACTACTGGCACTTCGTCGACTTCATGTGGATCGGCATCTTCAGCTGCCTGTTCCTGCTGAAGACGGGCTGAGGGAGACGAGGGGTAGATGCGCTCGAAGCTCCGCGTCGTGTACCTCCTCCCGGCCCTGGTCGTGGCCGGCGCGATCGCCGGCGGCCTGCTCAGCTCGGGGGCCGCCGCGCACACCACCAAGCCCTCGCCGAGCACCAGCTCGAAGAGTGCGACGGTGGCCGACCCGCGCGGCTCGGTCGACTACCGGTCCCTGCCGAGCTCGTACGTCGCGCCGGGCGAGGCGCTCTTCGAGTCGACCTGCGCGAGCTGCCACGGCACCGACGCCCTCGGCAGTGCAGTGGGCCCGCCGCTTCAGGGGCTCGGTCCGGCCACGATCGACTTCTGGGTGTCCACCGGTCGGATGCCCCTCGCGGACCCCGCCAAGGAGCCCATCGAAAAGCCCGCCCGCTTCGACCGCACGCAGACCCTCGAGATAGCTGCCTTCGTGAGCTCGCTCGCCCCCACATCGCCGGCCTTCCCATCGGGCGTCCCGTCTGTGGACACGGCGAATGCCAACCTCCCCGAGGGCAACTCGCTGTTCGTGCTCAACTGCGCCGGCTGCCACACGATCACGGGGGCCGGTGACGCCCTGGCCAACGGCGCATCCGCGCCGTCGCTGCACAAGGCCACGAGCACTCAGGTGGCCGAGGCGATCCGGACCGGACCCGGCAACATGCCTCACTTCGGGCTCGGCAATCTCTCCAATAGCCAGGTGGCGGACATCGTCGCCTACGTGACGAAGGTGATCCAGCACCCGAACAACCGTGGCGGTGTCTTCCTCGGCGGCATAGGGCCCGTCGCAGAGGGGTTCGTGGGCCTGCTCATCGGCGTGGGCGGGCTGATGCTGGTGGCGTATTGGATCGGGGACAGAGCATGAGCGACGAGAACCCCACGGGCGGGGGTGTCGAGCTCGCCGTGCCCGGCGCGCACCACGAGGCCGTCCCCATCGCCGCGTTCGACGACCCGCACCTGCTGCCCTACGCCAAGCACATCAAGCGCACCGAGAAGATCATCGGGCTCTTCCTGCTCCTCGGTTTGCTCGGCTTCGCCGCCTACGGAGGCCTCTACTTCGTGGGCGGCCAGGCCCGGCTGGAGGGGGTCTTCGGCGGGGTGGGCCTGTTTGCCTTTGGCTTCGGCATGTCGGCGTGGGGCAAGTACCTGCTGCCCCAGGGCCCGTTCGTGGAGGAGCGCCACACGCTGTCATCGACCGAGCCCGAGATCCAGGCGATCAAGGCGGCCGTGGTGGACCGCACCACACTCACGTTTCGCCGGCGAGGGTTCCTGGGAGGCCTCCTCGGCGCGGCCGCTGGTGTCATGGGGATAGTCCTCGCCTTCCCCCTCATCCGCTCGCTCGCCCCCAACCAGCCCGGGAAGGCCCTCGACGTCACCGACTGGAAGGCCGGCTTGCGGCTGGTGGACATCGACGGCCGGCCCCTGCACCAGAGCGATCTCGAAGTCGGTGGTGCGCTGACGGTCTTCCCCGAAGGGTTCGTGGGCTCTTCGGTGGACCAGACCATGCTCGTTCGCGCGGGGCCGGCGGGCAGGAACATCGTCACAAAGCCCGGGCGTGAGACCTGGGGGCCGAGCGGCTATCTCGCCTACTCGAAGATGTGCACCCACGCCGGCTGCCCTGTCGGGCTCTACCAGGAGCAGACCCAGCAGCTGCTGTGCCCCTGCCACCAGTCGGTGTTCGACGTGCTGGACGGAGCCCAGCCGGTGTTCGGGCCCGCGCCGCGGCCGCTGCCCCAGCTACCGCTCATGATCGACTCGCGGGGCTGGCTACGCGCCCAGCGCGGGTACGTCGAGCCGATCGGACCGGGTTTCTGGGAGCGCTCGTGAACGGCGACGGCGGCACCGCCAAGCTCACGACTCCGGCTCGCGCCAGGCGCGGCGCAAGAGGCCGGTTCGAAGGCAGCGATCCGGTCGGCTCGGGGATCAAGTGGCTCGACGAGCGCCTCGGGATCGCCAAGGGTGGACGGGTCTTCCTCGACAAGATCTTCCCCGACCACTGGTCGTTCCTCCTCGGCGAGATAGCGCTCTACTCCTTCGTGATCCTCGTCCTCACCGGCATCTTCCTGTCGCTCTACTACGTGCCCTCGGCCTCGGATGTGATCTACCACGGGGTCTACAAGCCGCTCGACGGGGTGAAGATGTCAGCGGCGTACGCCTCGAGCGTCGACCTGTCCTTCGCGGTGCGCGGGGGACTCGTCATCCGCCAGATGCACCACTGGGCGGCCGACGTGTTCGTCGGGTCCATAGCCGTCCACATGAGCCGGATCTTCTTCACCGGTGCCTACCGCAAGCCGCGCGAGCTCAACTGGATCGTCGGTGTGACCCTCCTCATGCTGGCGATCATCAACGGGTTCCTCGGCTACTCGTTGCCCGACGACCTCGTGTCGGGGACGGGAATCCGGCTGGCCTTCTCCTTCGTCCTGTCGATCCCGGTGGTCGGGAGCTACCTCGGTTTCTTCTTGTTCGGGGGCAACTTCCCGGGGAGCGGGGTGATCATCCCCCGCTTCTTCATCATCCACGTGCTCATCCTTCCGCTCGTCATCCTCGGCCTGATAGCCGCCCACCTGGGGCTGCTCGTGCGCCAGAAGCACACGCAATTCCCCGGCCCCGGCCGCACCGAGCGCAACGTGGTCGGGTCGCCCATGTACCCGACGTTCATCTTGAAGACCACCGGCTTCCTGTTCATGATCGCCGGCGTCCTGTGGGCGCTCGGCGGCCTGGTGCAGGTCAACCCAATCTGGCAGTACGGGCCGTACCAGCCGTACAAGATCAGCTACGCCGTCCAGCCGGACTGGTACATGGGCTGGCTCGACGGGGCGTTGCGCATCATGCCCTCGTGGGAGTTCTCAGGCTTCGGCCACACCATCCCCTTCGAGGTGTTCCTCCCGACGATCCTGTTCCCAGGGCTCACCTTCACGCTGTTCTGGATCTGGCCGTTCGTCGCCGCCAAGATCTCCGGCGACCGGGCCGAGCACCACCTCCTCGACCGCCCGCGCAACCGCCCGAAGCACACCGCGATAGGGGCGCTCGGGCTGGCGTTCTACTTCACGCTCTTCGCGGCCAGCTCGACGGACGTGCTCGCCAACTTCTTCCACATATCGCTCAACAGCGTGCTGTGGTTCTTCCGCTTCGCCGTGATAGTGGTCCCGATCATCGTCGCGTTCATCACGTGGCGCATATGCCTCGAAATGTCGGGCGTGCCCGGTGTGGGAAAGCGCAAGCGCGCGGTGGTGATGACACGTTCTGCCGCGGGCGGGTACGCGACCGTGGAGAGCGAGGCCCGTCCCGGCGACGGCGGTCCGGAGCTCGAGCCCAAGCCGGTGCCCGTCTACATCGAGCTCGGCCCGCCACCCGGGCGCGAGGCCGAGCCGGTGGGAGCCGGAGACGGGGGGGACGGCTCAGGGGTGCAGCGCATACCTCGGCGCTGAGGCCCTTAGGGAAGATCGTCGTTGCGGGTGGCGCCGGCCGAGCCCAGCCCGCCAGGAAGGCCCGGCAAGGGCGAGCTCGGTGTGGGGGTGCTCGGGGGCTGCGAGCCGGTGCTGCCGGGCGCCGCCTCGAACGTCCAGGTGCCGTCGGCGCAGTCGCCCGGCTTGCTGGCGCTCACCACGTACTCCGAAGGGTCGGCTGACAGCTCCGTCACCGTGAGCGCCGGCCCCGAGGACAGGCATGCGAAGGCGGGGTTGTCGGTCTGGAACCCGGTGAGCTGGCCGGCGTCTGTGCCCGCCCCGCCCCCTGGCAGCGACGAGGCGTCGGCAGGCTGGAGCTCCTCTTCGTGGCCGTTCCAGGCGCCTCTGTAGTGATAGGCGGCGGTGGTGGAGGTCGTGCTGCTGCCGGGTGCGCTCGAAGAGCCGCCAGGGCTCGAACCGGACGCGGAGGACGGCGCCGCTGAGGGCGATGCGGCGGGCTGGGTGGGCCCCTGCTGGTACTTGACCGCTCGTGCGGACCCGAGCAGCGCCTGGGTCATGGCCGGGTCGTTGCCGTCCATTCCCAGGGCCCAGATCCCCACTCCCGCCACGTGCGCCAGCTCGGCCAGGCGTGCCTTGAGAGCGATCGAGGTGGGGTTGTCGAAGAAGACCTGGTGCCACTGGCTGCCCGATTGGTACGCGGTCCAGGGCGTCTGGGTCGTGGGGTCCCAGTAGACGGGTGAGCCCATCGACACGATCTGCGCGTAGGAGACCGGCGAGGGCGACCCGGTGGCCGCCGCCCCGAGAGCGGGACCCGAGGTCGGCCAGTCGTACCCGTAGGCGGGTACGCCGAGTATCACCTTCGAAGCAGGAACCACTGAGAGGTACTGCTGGAGAGCGCTCGTGTCGGTGTCACCCTGTCCGCTCAACGGGGCGTTGGCGGACGGGACAGAGGCGTCGTACATGTCATATGCCATGACGAAGAACCCGTCGACGCTCGGGGCCAGCCCCGCTATGTCGTAGAAGCCACCCGGGTCGCCGGCGGACGACGCGTAGGTATCCATCGTGATCTGCCAATGAGGGTTGGCAGCGCGCAGCTGCGACGAGAGGGAGGAGACGAAACCGTCGAGCCCCTGGCGGTCCTGGGGCCCGTTGCCCTCGAAGTCGATGTTGACCCCGTCGAGGCTCTTGGCCGACACGAGCCCGGTCAGCTCGGAGGCCAGGCGCGTGGGCGCCTGCGTGTTCGACGTGAGCTGGTCGAGGGCTCCCTGGTCGAAGCAGGTGATCGTGAGCACCACGCGGTCGTCCGCCGAGTGTGCCCGGTTGACGAGGTCGACGAGGTCCTGGCTCTGGTAGCCGTCCCAACCCGGGCCCGACTCGGCGATCGAGCCGTCGTTGTTAACGCCGAGACCGAAGTAGGCGATGGTGGAGAGGTTCTGGACCTCGAAGCCGGGTTCGTTCGCGAGGGTCCAGTAGGGAGCGAAGCCGAAGACCTCGTGCGCAGGGAGGTTGGGGATGGCGGCGAGCGCCGGCGGGGACGGTGCGGGCGGGGCGGTCGCGGCC
>DATKIB010000091.1:0-11507 GCA_035509915.1 Acidimicrobiales bacterium
GACCCGGCCAACGCCTTGGAGCACTTCGGGTTCCTGGGCCCCTTCGCCGGGCTGGACAGCCCGGCCAGCGCCACCATCACCCGCGAACCGCTCGGTTGGGAGCCCACTGGACCCAGCCTGCTCGAGGACCTGGAGAAGGACTACTACTACCACGAGGTGTGACGTCAGATGAGAGAGGACGTGCGCCAAGCGCTGGCCGTCGACGCCTCGTCGACGATAAAGGATCGCACGATTGACATCCCCACGACTGGCCGACATTCGGGCCAGCCTCGGCGTATATCGAGATCGTGTTCTACCGGTTAGGTGATGACATCTACCTGAGCGGAATCCCTGCACCCACGACGCGCAACTGGTTGGCCAACGTGGTCGCCCATGCGCAGTTCACCCTTCACCTCAAACCTGACGTCGTCGCTGACTCTCGCGCGACGGCCACGGTCGTCGTCGATCCGGCGGAGCGCCGGCGGGTCCTCGCCGCTTTCGTCGAGGAGTTCAACCGTCGCTACGGTCCGGACAGTCCCTGGCCGAAGGCGGCTCTCGATGAATGGGTGGAATACAGCCCGTTGGCGAAGGTCACTTTCCAAGAGTGATCTCGTTGGTCCGATCAGCTGCTTCAAGGCGCGCTCTGCGCTTCTCAATGTCCAAGGAGGTGCCGTGAGCCGAGCCGTCATGCACGATTCATTCGGGGGCCCAGAAATACTGGAGGTGCGCGAGGTTGAGGAACCGAACGCCGGCCCTGGCGAAGTCCGTGTCCGCGTCGCCGCCGCGGGACTCAACCCGATGGACTGGTTGATCCCCTCATCGGCCGAGTTGGCCCAAGGGTTTGGCTACACCCTGCCGTCTGGTTTCGGCCATGACTTTGCCGGCATCGTCGACGAGGTTGGTGAGGGAGTGGAGGGCTTTGCTGTCGGCGACCGTGTCTACGGCGGCGTGCTCGGCCGAGCCGTCGCTGATTACGCCTTGGTCAAGCCAGCTGACGGCCGGCTATTCCACACGCCTGGCGGCATCAGTGACGTCGTGGCCAGCACCCTCACGGTCGCCGGACTGAGCGCCGTCGCGGCGTTGGACGCCCTTGACTTGCGGGCCGGCGACACGGTGCTGATCGGCGGTGCCGCCGGGGGCGTCGGCGTATACGCGGTGCAGCTCGCCCGGATCGCGGGCGCCACCGTGATCGGGACCTGCTCGGAAGGCACCTTCGAGTTCCTGCGGGGACTCGGGGCAAAGCCGGTGACCTACGGCGCCGGATTGGCTGACCGGGTCCGGGCGCTGGCCCCCGCTGGGGTGACCGCGGCGACAGACCTCTTCGGTAGGGGGACAATCGAGGCCGCCCTGGAGCTAGGCGTCGCGCCTGAGCGGATCTCCACCATTATCAGGTGGCCGGACCCTCCGAGCGGCGTGCGCTCGACGGGCGGCGGCGAAGCCGAACCGGGCGCTCTGGGGCGGGTCACCGAGGCGATCCTTACCGGAACTCTCACCGTGCCGATCGCTGCGACCTTTCCGATCGAACAGATCCGCGAGGCTGTGACAATGCAAGCGGGACGACACGTTCATGGCAAGGTCGTAATCGCGCTGTGACGGAGCCCCGCACAAGAGGTCCTTGACTTCAAGCGCTTGCAGTATGTGAGGCTGCATGTATGGCAGTACTCACCATCCAGGTCGTGTCTCGGCGCAGCGGGCTGAGTGAAACCGACGTTGCCCTGGTACCCCATCCCGCCGTTCAGGGCTACCTCCACTGGTGGCATCCGACCGCGTGATATGGGATAGGTCCACAAGCTCGGGCTCGCAGCACACCGGGCCGCTCGCCACCCGACACGCACTTTCTGGATGGCGGCACAGACACATCTACCCGACAGGGAGCCAGGCGGCTGGCCCGTAGTGGACGTCCGCCGTGTTCCCGTCACCGCCAGGTTGCTTCGAGCGGGCTAGATCCCCTTGCGGCTGTTGAGCCGGCTGACCATGGCTGGATCGCGGTGGTCAAAGAAGAGGGAGGCTCCGGTGTCCATGGTCGAGATCCGGGACATCTCCTCGTCTGTGAGCTCGAAGTCGAACACCTCGAAATTTTGTTCCATGCGCTCGCGACGCACCGACTTTGGGATGGTGACGACTTCGCGTTGGATGAGCCACCGCAGGACGACCTGGGCAACAGACTTGCCATGCGCGTTGCCGATCTCGGTCAACACCGGATCTGTGAACAGGTCGTTCTTGCCTTCGGCAAAGCCGCCCCAGGACTCCATCTGGACGCCGTAGGTCCGGAAGAGTGCTTGGTCGACGGACCGCTGGAAGAACGGGTTGACCTCGACTTGGTCGACCGCGGGCGTGACGTCGTTGTGCTCGATGAGATCGACCAGCCTGTCGGGGTAGAAGTTGGCCACACCGATAGCGCGCACGAGGCCCTCGGCGTAGATCTGCTCCATAGCTCGCCACGAGCTGTAGTAGTCCCCGAGGGGCTGGTGAATCAGATACAGATCGACGTGATCGAGAGCGAGCCGTTCAAGAGACCGCTCGAATGCTGCCCGAGCATTGGCCTCCCCTGGATCCTGAATCCACAACTTGGTGGTGACGAACAACTCAGAACGGGGGACGCTGCTGAGGCGTACCGCCCGGCCGACTCCTTCCTCATTCTCGTACGAGGCGGCGGTATCGAAGTGGCGGTAACCCACTTCGAGCGCGGTGGTGACGGCTTGCTCCGTCTCGTCCGGAGGGATCTGGAAGACGCCGAAACCGAGAAGTGGCATCTCGACACCATTGTTGAGGGTGACAGTAGGGATCTGCGCGGCCCGCATACTCGAGCCAACATACCCTGGCATTTCGACAACCAGGCCGAGACCGCTCGGTATTGCTCCCGATCGGGTTGTGCTGCGTAGCTCGGGAGCGCAGCCATCCGGGATCGCTCCAGGATCGTGACCAGCGGACCGTCTCTGCGACCCGGCGGTCGGGGACACCTCCGGTTTCAGTGGGGGCCGCGCATTATGGGGCGGTGTCGTACCTTCTCCGTCGCTTCATCTTGGGGTGATGTAACGGCACATCTCGCCTGCGATCGATAACAGCGGTGGATCGCCCTTATGCGCTCATGCAAGTTGGACGCCCCGTCGTTACGATTGAGGTTGGTGGCGGCCAGCGAGACTCTCGGACTTGAACGAAAGCGCCGGATCGTCCGCGCTGTCGAACGTTATCTACAGAATCCACCCATCCGCCTTCTCCTGCGAGTCGGGTTGCCGATCCCGATCTTCGCCCTCGTGGAGACAGTTGGAAGGCGCACTGGTCGTCCTCGACAGAATCCGGTGATCAATGGCCTGGACGGTGACAAGTTCTGGATCATCGCGGAACATGGCCGTGCTGCGGGCTATGTCAAGAATCTCGTGGCGGACCCGCGAGTGCGAATCAAGGTAAGGCGCCATTGGCGAACCGGATTGGCCACAATCATGGACGACGACGCGATGGAACGTGCTCGCTGGATGAGGACGACACTGGGAAGACGGCATTTTGCCGACGTATGGGCAGCTCGGACATTCGGAACCGAGCCGCTGACAATCCGGGTCGACTTCGATCCACTGTAGGCCGGGTCACCCATCTGTCGGTTTGGCACTCGCCAGGATCTCTAGCTGACGTATGCCCTGGTCGGCTTCCAGATCTCGGCGGATAGCGGCCGACAAGTCCTGCGCTCCCTGCCGAAGCTGAGGCTCTTGAAGGACGCGACCTAGAGCGCTTCGGATCTCCTCGGTCGACGAGTGGCGGGAGGTCGCCAGTCCGCACCCTCGATGGACGACGCGCGCTGCCACGTCCGGTTGGTCACGGCTGATCGGGATGCAAAGGAGGGGAACCCCGGCGCGGAGAGACTCCATGACGGTGCCGTGCCCCGCGTGGGTTACAGAGGCTTGGGCGGACCTGAGCAGAAAGGCATGTGGGGCCCTCGACACGACTGTGACCCCTGGGGGGACTCGAAACTGTCCGGGATCAACGGGGCCCGTCGTCACGACACCTCTTACGCCGAGGGCCTCCAGGGCATCGATCACTCGCTGGATGAGCGATTCGTGGCCCTGGTATGTGGTCGAGAACCCCGCCAAGACGAGCGGACCGTCGCCATCAGGGACCGGGTAGGTGGCACTCGACCGGTCAAGCTCGGGCCCGACGTAGTGGACGCCTCTTGGCAGAGGCGTCGGTGGCACGTCGAATGCGGCCGAGCTGAGAACGAGAGTGCGCTCCAAGGCCAAGAACTGGTCAACGGCATGACGAACGGGGGGAAGTCCCAAGTCGCGTCGCAATCTGTTCACTGGTGCACGGAGCATGTCGAACATCGCTCGGGCACCCCAGACGAGCGACGTGCTAGCGACGCTGCGACGTGGAGGGCGGCCCAGTCCAAAGGGGACAGCGCCCTTTGTCGGGAGGAACCACGGGCCGTGCATCACGGTCGCCGACGGCAACTTCGAGGCCTCCGCCGCAGCAATGGCCCCCAGCAGCATGGCATCCACTACCACCACGTCAGGTTTCAACGCGGCGATTTCCCCGGATACGTCAACGGCAACTGGAAGGGCGTCCACGAACATCCACTTGGTGACCCGGAGCATTCCGCCGAGTTGTGTGCGGGCTTCCCAATCCCGCACTGGATCCGTCTCACGGTCGCGGATGTCCGCTCGGATGCGAGTCATAGGAACGAACTTGTCGATCTCATGCTCTCGCGCGTCTGCCTCGAGTGCCTTGCTCCCGAGCAGTACGATCTGGTGCCCTCTCTCAGCCAGTCGTCGAGCCAATCGCAGCAATGCGATCGAGTTGCCACCAGCAGCGAATGTCACGAAGAGGTACGAGGCCACATCGTCTCTTTCGGCGAGTTGGCGGCAAACTACCGGTGGTCACCCACCTCCACCAGCCGTGCGTTCTGTGCAGCCGATAATGACACCCAATTGCAGGGCAGTCAGGGCTACGGCCCGTCCCAACATGCCGGGGGTCGCTCCGAGCGCCAGAACACCTGTCCGACCCCACCCGATGTCTTCCACTTGGGCTGAGCAACGCATTTTGCACGCCCTTTCTGTGTTCGCCAGAGATCCGCCGATCAACTAGATCGCCGGTTATTTCCAAGCGCTTCACAGAGCGAAATGAACTCTGTTCCCGTTATCGTGGACGTTAACGAACGCGGTGAGGGTGCAGTTGACGGCATCGCCGCCAGAGGCTGCGGTCTCAAGCGATCTCTTTTGGAGCAGTGGCGGGAATGTTGATAGGGCTATCGAGCCTCGGGGGAGCGTTTCTGTCGCCCTGGCCGGTCAGCGGCCCGGGCGAGGGTAACGTATCTCGGCACTGTCGGATGAATCACTTCCTCGTCTAGACGGCGGGCCCGATCAGCACCTGATTTGCCTAATGGCTGCGTAACCTTGTGATATCGATGGCACTCGAAGAGACACAGAGGCAGGCGCAGAGGGGACGCCCGCGGTCACTGACCGAGGAGGGCATCGTCAAGGCCGCGCTGAAACTGACGGCATCATCACACCTCGAAGATGTTTCAATGCGCGCCCTCGCTCAGGAACTTGGCGTTCCCGTGATGACCATCTACAGCTATGTCCCGAACAGGGAGGCGTTTTACGAGCTCGTTACTGACCACGTGCTTCGTACCGTTGCGGTTCCGGGACCGAGTGAGGGCTCGTGGGAAGAACGCCTGCTGCAACTTGAGCGGGATGCCCGAGCGGCGATGCGTAAGTACCCGGGCGTCAAGTTCAATCGACGTGGAGGAATCTCGCCTGAGGCCGCCCGCCTTACGAACGGCGTCCTGTCAATCCTGGAGGACGCAGGGTTTGGCCGCGCCGAAGCGAGACTCGCCTTTGCCTCGCTCTTTACGCTGATGGTGGGCCAGATCGAAATCGACTCCTACGACGAGAGCGCAGCTTCTACCGCCGTCATCGAGTCCGTTACGCAGACCACTAACGACTCAAGCGATGTGGCCTTCGAGTTCGCATTGAACGCAGTGATCGAGGGATTGAAGATCCTGTTAAATCCGAAGCCGCCAGCGAAGTCGTCGCGTCGCAGATCCCGCTAAGGCACAGCCCGGACCCCTGAACATCGGCCATTCAACCGGCCACGTAGATGAGCGGGGCGGCAGTTGACCGTACTCCCCTTGACACCTTTGGGCTATTTTCATAAGGTGTACGGAAAACTGCATGGCGGAGGTCAGATGCAGGAGGTCGTCGTTGAGCGTCTTTTCGACGCCGACATTGTCGAGGATCCCTACCCCTACTACGCCGGTTTGCGCGACAAGGACCCGGTGCACCAGGTAGAGGGTACGAACGCGTTCCTGGTGGCGAGCGCCGACCTGATCCAAGAGGTCGTTTCCGATCCGGACACTTACTCGAGTCAGAGCGCTTCGTTTCTCTTCCGTTCCGCGCACGGGGAAGTCGGCCTTCGTCCAGCAGGCGCTGGGGACGAATTCGCACGAGGGATCCCCGGTGTCCTCGCAACTGCCGATCCCCCCGACCACGGCCGACAACGAAAGGTCCTAACAAGGCTCTTCTCGTCGAGCGCTCTGGCACGCCGAGAACAGGAGTTCCGCGTCCTCATCGATGCAAACCTCGACAGCCATCTCGGTCATGGCCATATCGAGTGGATGAGGACGGTTGCCGAACCGCTCCCGATGGTAATGGTCGCCAGGATCCTCGGACTTCCTGACAGTGATGCCCCGACTCTGAAGGAATACGGCTTTGCGGGCGTGGAGCAGATCAATGGTTTCGCCTCCCAGGAGCGATGCGACGAGATTCGAGACCGGCTGTTCGATCTCGGTCCGATGGGCGAGGCGTACGCAAAGGCGCTGACTGGGCTCGGTCCTGGTGACGACACTGTGATCGGGGCGTGCGCTCGTGCAGTCCATGACTCCGTCCTGAACGACATCGAGGCGCTCAGCATCTTGACTCTCGTGACGATTGCGGGGGGGGAGTCGACGACCAGCCTCCTCGGAACAGGGGCCTACCTTCTCGCCCGGGACGAGATGTTGCAGGACCGTCTACGGAGTCAGCCAGCACTGCTCTCTCGCTTCGTCGAAGAGGCCTGCCGCTTCGATCCCCCGTTTCGGGGCCACTATCGCCAGACCACAAGAGCGACCACGTTGAACGGCGTAGCAATTCCTGCTGGAGCCCACGTGGTGCTCATGTGGCCTTCGGCCAACCGCGATCACTCTCACTTCACGCGCCCCGGCGAGATCGATGTCGATCGCCCATCGCCGCGTCGGCACTTCGGTTTCGGGTGGGGCATTCACCTCTGCATCGGAGCACCTCTGGCGAGGCTGGAAGCAAGAGTCGCCTTCGAGCGGCTCTTGGCTCGTACGTCGAGACTCTCTCTCCAAGAGACAGAGTCGGGACTTCGACACCACCTGAGTCTGATGGTGCGTCGTTTTATCGAACTGCCGCTGGTCCTCCACCGATGAACTCACAGACCCCGTTACCCTCGTCCCGCACAAATCCCTTTGACCGGTTGGACCCCGAGATCGCACAGGTTGTGGCCACGCTGGCGTTCGGCCCATTGGACACCCGGAACCTCGCAGCGATAAGGGCATTCGCGTTCGAGTTCCCCGAATCGGATGCAACGGTGCGTTCTGACTTCGAGGTGCCTGGGGACCCGGACCTCCGAGTCAGGGTCATTCGACCTCGGGCCATAGATGGCCGACCCCCATGTCTCTTCTGGATGCATGGGGGTGGGTACGTCTTCGGAGCCCACACGATGGACGACCCGATGCTCGAGTCGCTGTGCGCGACCCTAACCATGGTTGCGGTTTCTGTCGAATACCGATTAGCCCCTGAGACCCCGTTTCCGGGACCGATTGACGACTGCTATCGCAGCCTGAGATGGGTGTGCGAGCACGCTGAGGCGCTAGGGATCGATTCGGGCTGTATAGGGGTCGGTGGCAGCAGCGCGGGCGGAGGCCTTGCGGCGGCCCTGACGCTGGTTGCCCGTGATCGAGGGGGTCCTCCCTTGGCCTTCCAGCTGCTCGACCAGCCGATGCTCGACGATCGCCAAGTCACAGCGTCCAGCCGACAACCCGGCCTGCCGGTATGGACCCGAGAGTCAAATGAATTCGGCTGGCGCTCCTATCTGGGCCGTCTCTATGGCTCCGAAGACGTTCCGTACACGGCAGCGCCCGCGAGAGCCGACGACTTGAGTCACCTCCCCCCAGCGTTCATCTCGGTCGGCGCCGTCGACGGCTTGGTCGACGAGGATGCCTTGTACGCACTGCGCCTCAATGCGTGGGGCGTGCCATGTGAGTTACACGTCTATCCGGGTGCATGCCACGGATACCACATCGCACCGAGTTCGAGAGTCGCCATCCGAAGTCGCCGGGACGTCGAGGAATGGCTGGCTCATCGGCTTGGGGAACGGGTCTGGACCAGTGAGGAACAGCAACCGATCTTCACTCACCCGTATGCCCGCAGTAGCGCGTGAGGACGACGCCGAACGTGCCCTCACGTCTGAAGGAGAAACGTGACCCAGTGGTTGTATCCCGGTCGAGCAACTACTTGCCGCGACTGAAAAAGGTGAGCCGATGACGCCGTTCCAGGTGTTCCGCCGCTGGTTGCGGCGCGCGCCGTTGGGGCAGAAGGTGATGTCGGCGACGGCGGCGATGGCGGTCCTGGCTGCCCTGTTGTGGTCGGTGGTCCCAGCAGGATCCCAGTCCGGCTCGGGCGCTCTCGGCGCCAACGGTTACGGCGCCCGTTCCCAGAGCGGCGCAACCGCGAACAGCCAGTCGGCGAATTCGGCAGCCTCGGCCACCGGCTCGAACACAGGCGCCGGCAGTGGCAGCAACTCGCCCGGAGGTGCGCAGGGTCCCTCTCAGGGCGTGGCGTCCACAGGGGGCGTGGCGTCCACCGGGGGCGTCGGATCCAACGGCAGCCACTGCGTCTCGCCACCCGGTAGCGCACCGGGGGTGACGGCCACACAGATCAATATTGCCATCCTGATCGTCAACCTCGCGGGTCCCGCCGCAGACAGTACTTTCGGGATCGAATCGCCACAGGACCAGCAGTCAGGCTTTCAGGCGGTGATCAACAACATCAACTCCAATGGAGGGGTCGCCTGCAGGAAGCTTGTCCCCACCTTCTACCAGGCGAACCCCGCAGACCAGAGCAGCCTCCAGGCGCTGTGCCTGACGATCGTGCAGTCGAACGTGTTTGCAGTCGTCGACCCGGGCGCCTACGCCAACTACGCGCCGGGACTCAATTGCTATGGGCAGAACCACATCCCGTACTTCGAGGGCTACCAGCTCGATCGCTCGCAGGCGACCACCTACTATCCGTATCTCTTCAGCTTCGACACCCTGGACAGCTCGTACAAGAACGGGATTCTGGGACTCAAGGAGCTCGGGTTCTTCAGCGCATCGAACGGTTTCAAGAAGCTCGGCCTCCTATACCGGGACTGCTACCCGGATCTCGTGAGCCAGGAGTTCTCCTTGTTGAGCCAGGTAGGAGTGTCATCCTCGGACATATCGAGCTATGACATCGGCTGTCCGCAGGCGCTCGCCAGCCCGAGTGACATCGAGAACGCCGTCCTCAAGTTCCAGCAGGCAGGGGTCACCAACATGACCGAGGTCTTCGAACTCGGCGACATGGCGACTTTCACCAACGTCTCCCAACAGCAGGGCTTCCACCCGAGGTGGGGGATCGGTGACGACGGGATCCTCGAGATCTCAAATGGGGCAGAGGCACCGAACGCCCAGAACCTGAACGGCGCTATGGCTATCACCGCGAGCAGAAACGGCGAGAACAACGTAGCTTCGCTGGCGGCCAGCCCGACCGCCGGAACCCAGAAGTGCGATGCGATCCTGCAGACCGTCGGCCTGTCCCCGGTGTACACGCACGCGCAAGTCGGCAACCAATGCGACCAACTCTGGATGCTGCAGGCGGCTGTCGGCGACGCGCCCGAGCTCTCACAAAACGCGCTGGCGGCGGGGTTACAGAGAGCCGGCTCGATCGACTTCTCTTACCCGCAGGGGCCGAACAACTTCAGAGCAGGGGGGACGACGGTCGGGGGACAGTTCTGGCGAGAAGACGAGTACACGAGCAGCTGCGACTGCTGGCAGGTGGTCAATCCGAACTGGTACCCGAGCTTCTGACGCGCCAGCTTACGAGTACTCGATGTTCTCTTCTTCCAGGATCGCCGAAGGTCCGATTGAGTTGCATCCCGAACGATCAATACGCGCCGATCTTGAAGCGTCAAGCAACTGGATACACGATCCGACTGGGATCTGCGGTTATGCGCTCCTCAGGCGGCGCCAAATCCGTCGATCTGGCGCGAATCAGGTCCTTAGCCCGAGCGTCGTTCGGGGTGTTGTTATGTCTCGCCTTTGAGCGGGAACTCTGGGCCTACCTCTGCCTGCCGTCGGCCCTGTGCTCACGCTCGTTGCCCGATCGACTTCGCACTTGTCACTCGCGACGTCTGGATACACTTCGTGACCGATATCAACAGCTATCCGTGACTTCGGCTTGTTCGCAACTGTCGCGGAACTTCACTCTGGAGACTCCGAGTGTCGAGATGTGCGAGGGCCCGCTCGGCGTCCTCTTGCACCAGGTCGGCGTTGATGGCGATAGCCGCTGCGGACCCAGCGCCGGCCGAGGTGATCACCTGGGCACGCGGGTCGGCCACGTTGCCGGCTGCCCAGACGCCGGGAACGCTGGTCAGCCCGGTGCTATCCACGACCGGGAATCCGGCTTTCAGTTCGCAGCCCAGACCGGCCAAGAGGCCGTCGTCGTGGGGAAGGTTGCCGGGACGGACGAACACTTCGGTCCGTTCGACCACCCGACCATCGGCCAGCTCGACTCCGGTCAGGCGTTCGTACTCGACCACCAGCCGTGCGACCTCACCGAATACGACCCCAATCCCCCGGGCCTCCAATTGGCTCTGTTCGCCTGGGGTCAGGTCATAGGTGTGGACGAAGAAGACGACGTCGTCGGACCACTGCCGCACGCGGAGGGCGTGCTGCACCGAACCGGGGAGAGCGCCCAACATTCCGAGCGGCTGGTCGCGCACCTCCCACCCGTGGCAGTAAGGACAGTGCAGGAGATCCCGGCCCCACCGCTGGCAGACCCCGGGAACGTCGGGCAATTCGTCGCCAACGCCGGTCGCCATCAAGAGCCGCCGAGCCTTGACTGTTAGTCCGCCGGCCAGTCGCACGACGAACCCGAGGTCGATGCCCAACACCTGGTCGTTGACTAGCTCCACTCCGTAGCCGGTCACCTCGTTGCGCCCCTCGGCTAGGAAAGCGGCTGGCGACATGCCATCTCGGGACAAAAATCCCTGCATGTGAGCGGCGGGAGCGTTGCGGGGGCACCAGCGTCGATCACCGCCACCCGACGGCGGGCTCGGCCCAGCACGAGAGCTGCGCTCAAGCCGGCTGCTCCGCCACCCACAACCACCACGTCGTATGCGTCGTATGCGTCGTTGCGCAAGGCTGATTACGTCCTTGTGGGGGAAATGCCGACGGAACCCCGGCGTCGTGTCATGTGATCGCGAGTTCCTTGGCTCGGACTCTCATGAGGAGGTCTCGG
>DATKIB010000092.1:0-4986 GCA_035509915.1 Acidimicrobiales bacterium
GCCGCCGCCCCGCCGGCCCCTGCTGCGGCGACCAGCGCAGCGAGCTCTCCGACCGCGGTGCACACCGGTGAGTGGTGGGCGGGCTCGATGCCGCTGCTCGTGGTGTTGGCGGTCTTCGGCGCCGGGCTGATCGGCTGGCCCCGCCTACGGAGGGTCTCGCTCGTGGCGAGGGTCGTCTCCAAGGTGCACCGCTGAGCCGCAATGAGCCGACCGGATCGGTAAAGGGGCGTGCCGATGTCTGGATGGAGCGTTACCTATGGCAAGCCGCCACCCAGGACCTGGGTCTCCTGGGCCCGGGTCGTGGTGGGCGTGGCGCTTGTCTGGGGCGCACTCGGCGTCCTCGGGTACCGGCTCGGATGGGAGAGCCACTCCCACAACGGCCAGGCCAAGCTCCTCCAGTCCGAACGCGCGTCGATGGCGCACACGAGCGGCGCGACCTGCGCGCAAGGGGCACAGAGCGCGCCGACGAGCGACGGTCAGCTCACTGGAGTGCTCGTGATGTCCAAGCTGGGCGTCACCGCCCCCGTCGAGCAGGGCACAGGCGATGACGTGCTCAACGTGTCGGTGGGCCACGCAGACTCGACACCGCTACCGGGCACAGCGGGCACCTCGGTCCTGTTGGCGCACGACGTGAGCTACTTCGCAAACGTCGACCAGCTGGTCCCCGGCGACGTGGTCGAGTACGCGTCCGGCTGCGCCGTTGACAAGTTCGAGGTGACGTCCCACGAGGTCGTGGCCGCTGGCTCCGCGATCCCGCAGCTCGGCGGCGACGCGCTCGTCCTCGACACCTGCTGGCCGACCAACGCCCTGTGGTACACGCCGAACCGTTACCTCGTCGAGGCCACCGAGACAAGCGTCTCTTCGGGCCGCTCCGCTGCGAGCGCCCCGAAGACGTGGGTCACGGGATACACCACCGCCGCTCCCCCTGCCCTGGTCGCCCAGGGGCTCGACCTCACCAGCAACGAAGCGCCGATGGGGACGTTGCAGCTCAACGGCTCCCCCGACTCTGCGTGGGCCCAGTCGCCGGCTCCGCTCGCGGTCGAGGCCGCGGGCCTGGCCGCCTACTTCGGCGGACTGCACTCGGCGGATCAAGGCCGAAGCGACTGGTGGACAGACATAGCGCCGGGTGTCGCGATGCCGGCACCACTCGAAGGAGCGTGGGTATCGGGCCACGACGCCCCGCTCGACGTGACCATCACTGCGGACGGCGACACGCCAACCGCAGTCGTGCTCGGCACCGTCCTGACGCTGTCGGGCGGGCCTGCCCCGGGGGAGTACCGGGAGCAGGTCACAGAGGCTGTGCACGGACTGGATGTTTCGATCACCAACTGGGAGGTAGACCATGTCTGACGGTGCTCTTGACAACGCGTGCCTGAGGATGCAGGCCTCGGGGCCAGGGCTCGACGAGCTGATCCGGGCGAGGGGTCGGCGCCGCTGGTTCGGGCGCAGCAGCTTCGCGGTCGGAGGGGCGGCGAGCCTCGCCGTGGGCGCGGTCCTCGGGGGGCTGCTCGAGGGGGTCCCCGTGCTGCTCCCGCCGCCGGCAAGTGCGGCCGCGGCTCCGCAGGTGGTGCACGAGGTCTCCGGTGCCGACAACCCGCTCCAGCTGATCGGCCTCGAGGGCCTGGCCAGCGCCGCGAGGGCCGCTTCGAGCGACCTGGCCGCGGCCGCGTCGGCCGGTGCAACGCAGGCGACGGCGTCTCAGGCAGCGCTGGCCCCCGCTTCGGGAGCAGCGTCTTCGGTGCCTGCGGCGGCCGGCGTGTCCGAGGGCGCGAGCAGCGCTCCCTCTGTCCCATCTGCAAAGGCCCCGAGCACTCCTGCGCCGCCGGCCCCTTCGCAGTCAGCAGGCGCGCTGGACCAGGCGCTCAGCACCGTGAGCCAGGTGGGATCGCAGCTCCCGGTGGTCGGGAGCACCGTCACTAGCGTCGTGGGCACCGCCTCCGGCGCCGCCTCGAGCCTCCCTTCGAGCTCGCTGGGCTCGACCTCGAGCTCGTCGTCGCCGTCGTCATCGGTCACCTCGGCGGTCGGATGCGTGAGCGGGATCCTCTCCGGCAGCTCCTCGGGCTGCGGTTCGGGCTCGACGGGTTCTTCGAGCAAGTCCTCGACATCGGCACTGGGCGGCCTGTAGCCGGCGTCGAAACAAGTCCGTTGGGGGGGACCCCGGGTGAGGTCCACCTGCCCCCCGAGACCAAACCCGGGGCCCCCCCGGCGGGACTTTGGACCCGCCTCCGCATCGACCCTCGAGCGGCTCGGACCCGCAAGATCGCAGCTAGGTTTCCGTTTTCCTTGCAGGCGCCGATGGGTCCGCCATCGGTCGCCCGACGTGGCACCGCCAGCGCGGTGCCTGCCGGGGGCGCACCGAACACTCGTCGGCAACAGAGGCTTGTCCGGGCGCGCCGCGCCACGAAACGCGGTCACACGGGACGGGGAGGGGGTGCGCGTTGAGCACGGTTGCTGGGCCCTTGGGCGACGATCCCACGAGGGTCCTCCCCGCCGTCCGCCGGCCCGTAGGCGCCAGGATCGGCGGGGCCCTTTCCCCCGCGCCGGCCGGCGAGAAGGTCCTGAACATAGTGAAGGAGATCGGGGCCATGTTCGCCGTGGCGCTCGAGGCCATCCGGCTCCTTTTCCGGCGCGGGCTTCCCGTCGGGGAGTTCTTCGATCAGTGCTGGTTCCTCGCGAAGGTCACGACGCTTCCGCTCATCTTGGTGTCGATCCCCTTCGGCATCGTGATCGCGCTCGAGGTCGGGTCACTGCTCCAGCAGATCGGCGCCCAGTCGCAGCTGGGCGCAGCGATGGTGCTCGCGGTCGTGCGCGAGCAGGCGCCCGTCGCCACCGCCTTGCTCATCGCAGGAGCGGGGGGCTCGGCCATGTGTGCCGACCTCGGCTCGCGGCGCATACGCGACGAGCTCGACGCGATGCAGGCGATGGCTGTCAACCCGGTGCACAGGCTGGTGCTCCCTCGGATCCTCGCCGCCATGGTGGTGGCGGTGCTCCTCGACGCGGTGGTGAGCGTCGCCGGAATCGCGGGAGGCTGGTACTTCAGCACGCAGTCCATCCACATCACCACGAGCAGCTTCTTCGCCACCTTCTCCGAGCTGAGCCAGCTCGCGGACCTCTGGATGGCCCTGTTCAAGGCGGCGGTGTTCGGGTTCCTCGCCGCCATGGTCGCCTGCTACAAGGGCCTTTACGCCAAGGGCGGGGCGAAGGGAGTGGGTGACGCTGTCAACCAGGCGGTCGTGATCACGTTCGTGATGGCCTTCTTCGTGAACTTCGTGCTCACGGTCGTCTACTTCAACTTCGTCCCACAGAAGGCGATCTGATGTCCTCGACGGTGTTGGAGGCCCCCGCGGGAGGTCCAAGGCAGACCGCGTCCGCGCGCGTTACGGGCCAGGCGCAGCGCGCGAGGTCTGGGCTCGCCGGAGTGCTCGACCAGGCTTTCGACCAGCTGCGCTTCTACTTGAAGCTCTTCGTGGACCTGCCGAAGGGATTGCGCTACCGCCGCGAGATCACGGTGCTCGTGTCGGACATCACGATCGGGACCGGCGCTCTCGTGATCGGCGGGGGGATGTTCTTCGTGGTCACGAGCATCGCCTTCTTCACCGGGACCGAGGTCGGTCTCGAGGGGTTCACGGGGCTCCAGCAGATCGGCGCGCAGGCCTTCGTCGGCGTCATCTCGTCGCTCGCGAACACCCGGGAGATCACCCCTCTCGTGGCTGGCATAGCCCTGGCCGCGCAGGTCGGCGCCGGTTTTACGGCCCAGCTCGGCGCCATGAGGATCTCCGAGGAGATAGACGCCCTCGAGGTCATGGGCGTCAACAGCTTTAGCTACCTGGTGACCACCAGGGTGTGGGCAGCGCTCATCTGCATGATCCCGCTCTACCTGGCCGCTCTGTTCGCGAGCTTCCTCGCCACCGAGCTCATCGTGACGAAGTTTTTCGGTCTGTCGACCGGCGTGTACCAGCACTACTTCCAACTGTTCCTCCCGCCGATCGATGTCTTCTACTCGTTCTTGAAGGCGATCGTCTTCGCGATCGCCGTCACCATGATCCACTGCTACTACGGCTACAACGCCACGGGCGGGCCCGCCGGCGTGGGAGTGGCGGCGGGGCGGGCGATCAGGATCTCGATCATCGTCGTCGTCATCTTGAATCTCCTTCTGTCCACGGTGATGTTCGGGGGCGCCAGCTCCACGGCGAGGTTGGTGGGATGAGCGCGGCGCCACGGCTCGGCGGCGTCCTCGCCCGCAGGTCCGTGCGCCTCGCGGCCGTCGTCATGGCCGCCGTCGTGGCGATCGTCGCGGTGGTGGTGATCGTGAAGGCGTCAGGCGGCGCGTTCTCCGGCCAGTACGTGCTGAGCGGGATCTTCCCCCGCTCCGGGGAGGGGCTCCACGCCGGCTCGGAGGTGGTCTACCGGGGCGTGCAGGTCGGAAGGGTCACACAGATCGCGCTCGTGGACCGCAAGGCCAAGGTCTCCTTGGCCGTCGACCCGTCCTTCTCAGTGCCGGCCGACGCCACGGCCACCATCGAGCCGATCAACGTCTTCGGCGCGGACGACGTGGTGTTCTCCTTCGCTTCATCGGACCACGCTCGGAGGCTGGAGCCTGGCTCTTCGATACGGAGCACCGGGGCCTCCGACGAGCTCGGGGACCTCTTCGCCGCTGCGGACCCACTGCTCCAGCAGATCGACGCGCCCGACCTCTCCTCGATCGTGAGCGACCTGGCGCAGGCGTCGGTGGGGGAGGGACCTACCATCGCGGCGAGCATCCAGGAGGGGGCGAAGCTCGCCGCTCTCCTGGATCAGACCCTGCCGGCGCAGCTGAGCGCGCTCGACTCCTTCAACGGCTTCGTCGGCGCCATTGCGCCAACAGCCACCTCGCTCAACTCCATCGCCAAGGCCTCCAACACCGCGCTGCCCGCCTTCAACGCCGCAGCTTCCCAGTACGCGAGCCTGTTGAAGACGCTGGCACCGTTCGCAGAGGACCTCGCCCAA
>DATKIB010000093.1:0-12576 GCA_035509915.1 Acidimicrobiales bacterium
CAAAGACGCCGACACCGTGGTGTTCGACGACGAGCTCTCCCCGGCCCAGCAGCGCAACCTCGAACAGATCCTGGGGAGGACCGCGATCGACCGTACTGCGGTGATCCTCGATATCTTCGCTCAGAACGCGCGCAGCCAGGAGGGCAAGGCCCAGGTGGAGTTGGCTCTGTTGCGGTACCGGCTCCCGCGCTTGCGGGGCAGGGGCCATGGGTTGTCGCAGCAGGCCGGCGGGATCGGGACTCGGGGGCCGGGAGAGACCCAGCTCGAGGTCGACAGGAGGCGCCTTCTCGGCAGGGCCGCCCGCCTCGAGGGCGACCTGCGCCGGCTCGGTGCCACCCGGCGTACGCAGCGAAGGGCACGTCAGCGGTCGCGCCAGCACACGATCTCGCTCGTCGGGTACACGAACGCCGGGAAGTCCACGCTGCTCAACGCACTCACGGGTGCGGGAGTGCTCGCAGGCAAACGCCCCTTCTCGACGCTGGACCCCCGCACGAGGCGGCTGGCCCTGCCGGGGGGAGAGACGGTGCTCGTGTCAGACACGGTGGGCTTCGTCCGCAAGCTCCCGCACCAGCTCGTGGAGGCGTTCCGCTCCACGCTCGAGGAGGTACGCGAAGCAGACCTGTTGCTGCACGTCGTCGACGGTTCGGCGATCGACCCGGAGGCGCAGATCGAGGCTGTGCGCGCCGTGCTGGACGAGATAGGAGCATCTGACGTGCCGGAGCTCCTCGTCGTCAACAAGGCAGATCTCGGACAGTCGGCACGCCGGCTCGCCGAGCACCACCATGGGGCGGTGGTGGCCTCGGCCTTGACGGGCCAGGGCTTCGAGGAACTGCTACGGACGATGGGCGACCGTCTTCGCGCCTCGGACCGCGTCGTGGAGCTCATGGTGCCGTTCGACAGAGGCGACATCCTCGCTGCGGTACATCGCGAGGGGGAGGTGGTGGGCGAGACCCACGGGGAGGGGGCGACAGTGGTCCACGTCGTCCTCGACGAGGCCGGCCGGGCCCGCTTCGGCGAATTCGCGCCGTCGTGAGGATGAACGAGCCCCCGGAGCACCCCGAGGCGCGCCCGAGGGGCGCCGAGCACGAGCGCGCCGGCACACCGGAGGCGAGCCCCGGCGGATTCGTACCGCCGCCTTACCCATACGCCCGCCTCCGGCGGCTGGCAGCTGTCGCCGCCAGCCACGAGGGCGGCGTCGTCGACCTCTCGGTGGGGACGCCGTGCGACCCACCTCCTGCCTCGGTGGTGGACGCCCTCTCGAGCTCTGGCACCGAGCGCGGGTACCCCTCCTCGGTGGGGAGCGAGGCATTCAGGGAGGCCGCTCGTAGATGGATCGGCCGCCGCTTCGGGGTGAACGTCGAGGCGGAGGACATCGGCGCGTGCGTGGGCACCAAGGAGCTGGTGGCCAGCACCGCCTGGTACCTGCGCCTGCGCCGACCCGGGCGCGACACGGTGATCGCGCCGAGCGTCGCCTATCCCACCTACGCGATGGGCGCTCGACTCGCGGGTTGCGAGGTCTTCGAGGTTCCCGAGGCGCGAGGGGGTGGTGTCGACCTCCGGTCAGTGCCCGATCAGGTCGCAGGTCGAGCAGTGCTGGTATGGCTCAACAGCCCCTCCAACCCGACGGGTTCTCTCACCGACCTGGCCGCTGCCGCGCACTGGGGACGCGCGCACGATGTGCCCGTGTTCTCCGACGAGTGTTACTGCGAGTTCACCTGGCACGCCGCGAGGTCCACCATCCTCCAGGCGGGCACCGAGGGCGTGATGGCGGTGCACTCGCTGTCGAAGAGGTCGAACATGGCCGGGACGCGGGTGGGTTTCTTCGCCGGAGACCACGAGATCGTCGGCTATCTGAGCGCCGTCCGCCAGCACGCTGGGCTGATGGTGGCGGGCCCGGTTCAGGCTGCCGCCGTGGTCGCCCTCGAGGACGACGAGCACGTCGACGTGCAGCGCGAGCGCTACCTGCGCCGCCTCGAGAAGCTGGCAGCGATCCTGCGAGGCTGTGGGCTCGATGTCGCGATGCCCGCCGGTGGCTTCTACCTCTGGGTACCCGTACCGAGCTGGGCGGCGCGACACGTGTCCGCAGGCCGCGAGTCGGGCGCGTGGGTGCTCACAGAGGCCCTGGCGCGAGCAGGAGGCGCTCTGGTGAGCCCGGGCGACTTCTACGGGACGTCTTCGGGAGGATGGGTGAGGGTCGCGGCGGTGCAGCCCGACGTCCGCATAGATCTGGTGGCCGAGCGCCTCGCCGGCTCCGACCAGAGCACGCTCGCCGCAGCCGTACAAGGGGACGCAGGCGTCGAGTCTCCTGGCGACTCGGACCCGAACGTCGGCCTGCAGGGCGGTATGTCCGAGCCCGCCTCCGGTCCGCGCGTGGCCTTGTAGCCTCGGGCGGTGTCCGACCTCGAGTCGCAGATAGAGGAGCTCTGGGCACGCTCGGGCGAGCTCGAGGCCGGCGACGCCGAGGCCCTGGGCCCGGTGACCGAGGCGGTGGGGCTGCTCGACTCCGGAGAGGCGCGTGTCGCAGAGGCGGACGCGGCCGGCGGCGTCGTGGTCCACGGCTGGCTCAAGAGGGCAATCCTGTTGCTGTTCCGACTTCGCTCCGTGGCGACCACCGAGCTCGGTCCCTTCGAGTACTCGGACAAGCTCCCGCTCAAGTCTGGTTACGAGGCAGCCGGGGTGAGGGTGGTGCCGGGCGCCTCGGCGCGGTGGGGAGCCTTCTTGGACCGCGGAGTGGTGCTGATGCCCAGCTACGTCAACATCGGGGCACGCGTGGGTGCGGACACGATGGTCGACACTTGGGCGACGGTCGGCTCCTGCGCGCAGATCGGGTCGCGAGTGCACCTCTCGGGGGGGGTGGGGATCGGCGGGGTGCTCGAACCTCCGAACGCGGCGCCCGTGATGGTCTCTGACGAGGCCTTCGTCGGGAGCCGCTGCATGATCACAGAGGGAGCGCGCGTGGGGGAGGGTGCGGTCGTGGGTTCCGGTGTCATCCTCAACCCGTCCATCCCCGTCATCGACTCGGGTACCGGGGAGGAGATCTCGAGGGGGGAGATCCCGTCCTGGTGCGTGGCGGTGGGCGCGTCCAGGAGGCGGGAGTACAGCGGGGGTGAGTTCTTTCTTCCCTGCGTGCTCGTGATCGACAGGCTCGAGCCCGGCGTGCGGCACGACAAGGTCCGGCTCGAGTCGGTGCTACGCGAGCACGGAGCCGCGGGCTGATGCGCGATTTCGCCCAGGTGTACGGGGCCGGCTCCGCGCCGTGGGGGCGAGCGCGGCGGTGAGCGAACCGCGCCGCGCGTTCCATGACGACCCTCTCCTGACGCGGGCCTATGACCTTGTCGCCATCTCGTCGGTGAGCCGCGCGGAGGCGACGATCGCATCGCACGTCGAGGGCCAACTGAGGAGCCTGCCGCAGCTGTCGGTCGACCGGGTAGGGGACAACGTGGTCGCTCGCTCGCAATTCGGCAGGAAGCGGCGCGTCCTGCTAGCCGGCCACCTCGACACGGTCGCACCGTTCGATTCGAAGGGCCCCCACCTCGAGGGTGACTCGCTGCGTGGATTGGGCGCGGTCGACATGAAGGGCGGCCTGTCGGTGATGCTGCAGCTGGCGACCGAGGTCGAGCGAATGTCGGTAGACCTCACCTTCGTGTTCTATGCGTGCGAGGAGATCGAGCGCGGCGCGAGCGGGCTCGGTACCTTGATCCGCGAGCGCCCCGATCTCCTGGAGGCCGACGTCGCCGTCCTCGCCGAGCCGACAGGGTGCGTGGTCGAGGCCGGCTGCCAGGGCACGATGCGCGCTGTGGCGACCGTGGTCGGCCGGCGCGCGCACACCGCCAGGCCCTACAAGGGGATCAACGCCGTGCACAGGTTGGGCACGCTTCTGCGCGCCTTGGCGGACTACCAACCCAGAGAGCTCATCCTCGACGGATGCGTCTACGCGGAGCAGCTCCAGGCAGTCGGAGTGTCGGGTGGCGTGGCGGGCAACGTGGTGCCCGACGAGGCCGAGCTGACTGTGAACTTCCGCTTTGCTCCCGATCGGGACGTGGCCCAGGCCGAGGAAGAGCTGCGCGGCATGCTCGCCGGCGCGCTCGACGAGGGTCTCGGGGATCGACTCGAGGTCGTCGACGCGGCGCCGGGCGCCCCACCTGTGCTGGACGATCCGGTGCTAGCGCTGCTGCTCCGTGAGAGCGGGCAATCCCCCCGGGCGAAGGTGGGGTGGACCGACGTAGCGACCTTCTTCTCGCTCGGGGTGCCCGCGACCAACTTCGGTCCCGGCGACCCCTTGTTGGCGCATACCGCCGACGAGCACGTCTCCGCCGGTGAGCTCGAGACAGCGTGCGACGTGCTCAGGCGCCTGCTGAGCGAGCCTGAGCTCGCCTCCGGTACGGCCGCCCGCAAGGAGCCCGGCGGGGGGATCAGAGGCGACGAAGGACGGTGACGACCTTCCCGTAGACGTTGACGTCGGCGGGGTCGAGCTCCATCGGCGAGAGAGCCGGGTTGGCCGGGGTCAGCACGATCTTGCCTCGACGACGGGAGAACGTCTTCACCGTTGCCTCGTCGTCGGGGATCCCCGCCACCACGACGTCGCCGTTGTCCGCGTCGGGCTGCTGACGCACGACCACGAAGTCGCCGTCGAGGATGCCCGCTTCGATCATCGAGTCACCGCGGACTCTCAGCATGAAGAGCGAGCCGGTGCCGGTGAAGTCCTCGGGCAGGGGCAACAGCTCCTCGACGTTCTCGCTCGCTAGCACCCCGGTGCCGGCCGCGACGTCTCCCACGAGAGGTACGTGGCGCACAGGCCGGGCCGGCATCGCCGCCTTCGAAGAGGGGTCGTAGCGAACCTCGATAGCGCGCGGCTTGGTCGGGTCGCGCTTCAGGTATCCCTCGCGCTGGAGCAGGGCCAGGTGGGCATGCACGGTGGACGAGGACGCCAGGCCGACCGCCTCGCCTATCTCGCGCACCGATGGCGGGTAGCCATGCTCGCGCAGGCTCTCTCCTATGTACTCCAGGATCTCCTGGCGTTTGCCGGTGAGCGCCTCGGCCATGTCGGTGTCTTCCTTCGCTCGTGGCCCTGCTGGTCCTGGGTCCGGCGGAGGTGCCTCGAACACCAGTTCGTCCATCGTACCGGAAACGAGCTCGCGAGGCAAACACCTGTTCGACCGAAGCACCTTGACACGAACAGGTGTTCGTGGTGTGATGGCTGTGTGACGAACACCTGTTCGTGCGATACCGAGGAGCGTATTGGTCAGGCGATCCCGCCCGCCCGAGGGGCCTTTGCCCTGCTCGAGCGCCGCACCGCGGCCCGCCCGGGCCGGAGGGGGCCACGCCGCGCCCAGCCGGTTCGCGGTGGCGCCAGAGGTGCGGGTGTCGCCCGTCCGGTCCTGAGTGCGGAGGTCGCCTCCCGGGCCCGGCCCCTGGGCCTCCCGCCAGCTCGAACCCCGGCGGGGGAAGCCCTGAACTCGCCGGCCCTTCGTCCCCACCCTGCATACCAACGGCGCGCCGCTTGCGCCGGCGGGCGCGCGATCGCACGGCCGGCCGCTTCACGACGGCTGGCCCGTCTGCTCGTCGGGGTCGTGGCGGCAGGGATCGTCGTCGCCCTCGCCCTGCCCTGGGGCGGAGCCGGGGGGCGTCCCCTCGCCACCCCCGGCTCCGCCCGGGCCGGGGCAGCCCTCGCCCCCCATACGCTCTACGTAGTCCAGCGCGGCGACACGCTCTGGACGATCGCCGAGCGACTCTACCCGGATGGAGATCCTCGTCCCGTGGCGGCCCAGCTCGCCGCCGAGGCAGGCGGCGACGGCATCTTTCCCGGGGAACGTCTGATACTTCCCTGACGCGTCGGTGGGCGGTCGTGCAGGGCTACCGTTGCCGGCGTGCAGTGCCCCTGGTGTCGAGCCCTCGACGACAAAGTCGTGGACTCGCGCCTGGCCGAGGACGGCGCTGCGATCCGCAGGCGACGTGAGTGCTTGTCGTGCGGCCGTCGGTTCACCACTTACGAACGGCTCGAAGAGGCCCCCCTCTGGGTGGCGAAGCGATCCGGACAGCGCGAGCCCTTCGACAGGTCGAAGCTGGTGGCCGGGATGAGAGCCGCCACAAAGAACCGTCCTGTGAGCGAGGGGGTCCTCGAGGACCTCGCCCAGCAGGTCGAGGAGACCCTGCGCAGCGAGGGCGCCGAGGTGACGAGCCAGCAGATCGGAGTGGCGGTGCTCGAGCATCTGCGAAGGGTCGACGACGTCGCGTACCTGCGCTTCGCGTCGGTGTACAAGGGCTTCGAGGACGCCGGGGACTTCCAGCGAGAAGTCGGCCTGCTCACGAAGACCACCGAGCCGAAGCGCAAGGGGTGACGCGACGTGCCCGAGATGATGGAGGCGGTCCCCGACCGGGCGCTCGCAGTCTACGCCCATCCCGACGACCCCGACGTCTCTTGTGGTGGGACGCTCGCGCTGTGGGCGCGCGAGGGGGCCGAGGTGCACGTGGTCATCTGCACCAACGGCGACAAGGGCACGTCCGATCCCGCGGTCGACCCGGGCGAGCTGGCACGGTGCCGGGAGAACGAGACGGCCGAAGCGGGGAAGCTCCTCGGGGTCTCGGGCCAGCAGCTGCTCGGCTACGGCGACGGCGACCTGGCCGACGACCGTGCACTTCGGTGCGAGCTCGTGGCGATCGTGAGGCGGGTTCGCCCTACCACGGTCCTGTGTCCCGACCCGACCGCAGTCTTCTTCGGTGAGGACTACTTCAATCATCGTGATCACCGCACGATCGGCTTCGCCGTCCTCGACGCGCTTTCGCCCGCCGCGGCCCTTCCGCACTACTTCCCCGAGGCCGGGCCGGCACATCAGGTCGAGACCGCGCTCATGTCCGGCACGCTCGAGCCCACCATCTGGGTGGACGTGACCACCACGATCGAGCTGAAGGTGGGAGCCGTTTCGTGCCACCAGAGCCAGTTCACCGACGGGGGCGAGTGGGCTGGTCAGGCGGTGCGACGCCGAGCGGAGGAAGACGGTCGCCGCTGCGGAGTGTCGTTCGCCGAGGGCTTCCGGCGCCTGCGCCTCGGTGCCTGACCCTCCACCGGCGCCAGGAGGGGCGGTTGGGCCGGGTGGTCTGGACGCGTGCACCGTCCTCCACGTGGACATGGACGCCTTCTTCGCTTCGGTCGAGGTCCTCGACGATCCGAGCCTCGCCGGCAAGCCGCTCGTCGTCGGGGGCACCGGCGCCCGCGGAGTAGTCGCGTCGTGCACCTACGAGGCACGTGCATACGGGATCCGTTCGGCGATGTCGGCCTACGAGGCGCGGCGCCGGTGCCCGCATGCCGTGTTTCTCCCGGGTCGCTACGAGCGCTACTCGCAGACGAGCGACCGGCTGCACTCGGTGTTCGAGCGGTTCACCCCTCTCGTCGAGCCGATCTCGCTCGACGAGGCGTTTCTCGACGTGGCGGGGGCCCGACGCTCGGTCGGATCGCCGCCGGCGATCGCTCAGCTCGTGCGCTCGGCGGTGAGGGCGGAGCTGGGTCTCGAATGCAGTGTCGGAGTGGCCCGCACGAAGCTCCTGGCGAAGCTGGCCTCGAGGGCCGCCAAGCCCGTGCCGTCCCTGTCGGGCACGATGCCCGGTGCTGGGGTGGTGGTCGTGCCTCCCGACGGCGAGCTGTCTTTCTTACATCCCCTTCCCATCCGGGCCCTGTGGGGTGTGGGGCCTGCCACCGCCAGGCGCCTCTCCTCGATCGGGGTCGAGACTGTCGGCGATCTCGCGGCGGTCCCCGGCAGCGTCCTTCGCAGGCTGCTCGGCTCCGCCAACGGCGGGCACTTGGCGGCGTTGTCGAGAGGCGAGGACGCTCGTCCCGTGGTACCTGCGCGTGAAGCCAAGTCGGTGGGCCACGAGGAGACGTTCGCCACCGACCTCCTCGAGCGCCAAGTGCTGCATCGCCACGTCGTACGCATGTCGGACGCGGTCGCCGACCGCCTGCGCGAGTCCTCGTTGCGCGGCAGGACGGTCACCTTGAAGGTCCGCTACCCCGACCGGACGACGATCTCGCGCTCGCAGACCCTCGCCAGCGGCACGTGCTCGGCGCGCGCCATCGCGGCGATGGCCCAGGCGCTGCTCGACGCCGTCGACGTAGGGCCCGGGCTCCGCCTGCTGGGAGTGTCGGTATCCGGTTTGGTACGAGTCGGCGAGCAGGGTCGCCAGCTGTCGTTCGATAGCGCTCAGGACCTCGGCGAGGGGGATGGGGCCGACCGCTCCTCGCTCGAAACCTCTCGCGCATCCTCGGACCCCCTTGGGCCTGCCCGCACGCCACCCGATGCTGCTTGGGAGGAGGTGGAGGCCGCCTTGGCGCAGATCCGCGGCCGTTACGGGCGAACGGCGGTCGCGTCGGCGGCTCTCGCGGGACCCGAGGGGATATCGGTCAAGCGTCGCGGGGAAGCGCAGTGGGGCCCGAGCGACCGGCGCGGCGGCCGGAGCCCGAGCGCGAGATGACCTTCACGCTGCATCAGCGGCGTGGCGGTGGGGGCGGACCCAATCGGAGGCTCTGAGCAGGGCGTTCCTCCCGGAGCTCCTACTTCGCCGAGCGGTGGAAGAAGTGTGGTGCCGTTGTCTTGCAAAGAATGCTGCGCGAAGATTGCGCTCGGTTCGCCAGATCAACAGGGCAGATCGAGTCCGGAAGGGAGCCGACGTTGCCGCTGTCGGAGCACGAGCAGCGGGTACTCAACGAGTTGGAGCAGGCCCTCGTTGAGCAGGACCCGGACTTCGCTCACCGGGTTCGCTCCGAGAACGTCTACAGGTACGCGGGCCGGTACCTCAAGTGGTCGGTCCTGGGGTTCGTCATCGGGCTCGCCGTGATGCTCGCCTTCTTCACGACCTCGGTCGCGGTTGGGTTCGTGGGAGTGCTCATAATGTTCGGCTCGCTCGTCATGTTCTGGACCAACCTCCGGCGCATGGGCAAGGCGGGTTGGGAGGACATCGGGAGGTCCCTTCGCACCGACGGGATCGGGAACGCCGTCAACGACACGAAGAGCTGGCTGCGCGACCGGTTCCGACGCAATCGGTAGTCCGCACCGACCGCCGGGTCCTGTGTGGAGCTCTGCCTGGCCGTCGACATAGGCGGCACCAAGATGGCCGCTGGGCTCGTCTCCTCGGACGGGCGGGCGATCCTCCAAGATCGAGTGCCTACCCCACGCAGCGAGGACCCCGAGGAGCTCTTCCGTGCACTGGCGAGCGTGGTAGCGGGGGTCCTCGGTCGCGCGCAGGGCGCGGTGCCCCGAGGTGGCGGCAGTGTCGTGGTGTGCGGGGTCGGCTGCGGCGGTCCAATGGACCGCGACGAGGGAACGGTCTCGCCTCTCAACATTCCCGCGTGGCGGGGCTTCCCACTCGACGCGCGGGTGCGCGAGCTCACCGGGCTCGCGGTGAGCGTCGACAACGACGCAAAGGCACTCGCGCTCGCAGAGGGCTGGGTGGGAGCCGCACGTGGCAAGGACGACTTCATCGGGATGGTCGTCTCCACGGGAGTCGGAGGAGGGCTCGTGCTAGGGGGACGGCTCCTGGAGGGCGCGACCGGGAACGCCGGCCACGTCGGTCACGTGATCGTCGAACCGGAGGGTCGTGCATGCAGGTGCGGAGGACGCGGCTGTCTGGAAGCCGAGGCTTCGGGAATCGCGATCGCAGCAATCACGGGGAGGCCTCCTGCACGAGCTCCCGCGCACGTCGTGTCGCGAAGCGGCACGATGGTGGGACGGGCGGTCGCGTCTGTGTCGAATTTGCTCGACCTGGACCTCGCAGTGGTGGCGGGATCGGTCGCGCTCGGCTTCGGTGCGCCGTTCTTCGAGGCGGCTAACGAGGAGCTCCGACGCCGTGCGCGCCTGTCGTTCTCGAAGCGGTGCCGGATCGTGCCGGCGGACCTGGGAGCCCTCGCTCCCCTGGTCGGAGCAGGAGCGGTGGGCTGGCGTGCCCTGGGGCGTCATCTCGTGGGTTCCGCCGCGTGACGCTGCCGCGTGCGCGTCTCGGTGGCGGAACGTCCAGCCCAGCCGGCGCGGCCTGGCTCGTGGTCCGGGCGATCGCTTTGCGCCCTTGGCTGTGGCCGGTGTCCGTGGCCGAAGTGCTTCGTCTCGCCGAGGGAGGATGGTGGCGACGGTGGCCGCCGCTCCCGATGCCCGCAGCGGAGCTGTGGCGGTTCCGGCTCGAGACCGCCTACGGGGGTGAGGGTGACGTCCCCCCCGACGCGAGGGACGTTCGATCCTTCCTCGCCTGGTGCCGCGCGGCCTCGGAATGGCGTTGAGGGCTGGTAGGCGACCGACGTACTCGGGTCTGCCTATTCGCCGGGCCTTCTAGACCGCTCTTTGGCAGGGTGGCCGCCGCGCGTCTTGGTAGCCTCGTGCCTGATGTTCGCGGAGGATGGCGCCGGTGCCCGGGGAACGAGCCGAGCGCTGGTCCTGAACGCCACCTTCGAGCCTCTGGGCATCGTCTCCACGCGAAGAGCACTGCTTCTCGTGCTGGCCACCAAGGCGGAGCTCGTCCACGCCACGGACCGCCTCTTCCGCTCCGAGCGGACAGCGCTTCCCGAGCCGTCGATAGTGCGCCTCGCGCGTTACGTCCGCGTCCCTCACGACCGCAACTTGGCGGTCAACCGGCGCACCGTGTTCGCACGCGACGACCACAGGTGCCAGTACTGCGGGTCGACGGCGGAGAGCATCGACCACGTGGTGCCGCGCAGCCGCGGGGGCCTGCACGTGTGGGACAACGTCGTCGCCGCCTGCAGGAGGTGCAACACCCGTAAGGAGGACCGGCTCCCGCACGAGGTCGGTCTCGTGCTACGCAGCCCTCCGGTCGCCCCGAGGCAGCGGGTATGGCTGATGGCCACCAACGGCGCGGCGCCCGACGAATGGGTGCCATACCTCGGTGAGGAATCGCTCACTGCATGAGCAGGAAGAGCACAGGAGGCCCGGCTCGTCCGGGTGCGCCGATCGCTCGGGGGTCTCTGGGCGCCCCGCAGCACCGGGGCTGACCGGCGCGAGGTGGGACCCGGCAGAGGATGGACCGTCGAGCATCGCAGTGGCACAGCCGGCTCGTTGTGCGCCACGTGGCCTCCACCAGAGCAAGCCGGCAGGCGTGTCGTGGCCACATGCGTCGTCACCGAGATGGCGTTGGTGCTCGGGAGCACCCAACGCGAGGAAGTGGTGGCGATGGGGCCGCGGGCGAAAGGCGAGGTGGCGTTGGCGAGGCGGCCGGCCGGGGGAGGGGCCGTGCTCGTGGATCGCGGTGCGCAGTTGTGGATCGACTTCTGGTTGCCTCGCGACGACGGCCTTTGGGAGGACGACGTAGTCGGGGCCGCGGTTTGGGCCGGCGAGGCATGGGCCGCAGCCCTCGAGTCTCTCGGGGTGATCGACCTCGAGGTGCACCGTGGTCGCTGCGTCGCCACGTCGTGGTCTTCTCTGGTCTGCTTCGCGGGCCTCGGTCCGGGGGAGGTGAGCGTCGCAGGAGCCAAGGTCGTCGGTCTGGCGCAACGACGGACCCGCGATGGAGCGAGGTTCATGAGCGTCGCCAACATGTCGTGGGACCCGGCTCGGATCCTGGGGTTCCTGGATCTGGAGGACGACCGAGGGGAAGATGCGGCAGTCCAACTGGCCCACTGCGCGCGCGGGATCGACGAGCTGATACCTCGTGGGTCCGGCGTCGACCCCGCCGGCGGCGGGGCCCTTCTCGCTCTACTCGAGAGCGCGCTGCACCGGGCACTGCCCTGAGCGCGTCCCCGGCCCGCCCGCGAACGACGGCGGCTGTCTCAGCCGCCGATCGCGAACGAGCCGATCAGCACGGCCAGCACGGCCAGGGTGATGAGCACGAAGCGCCGGTCGCGGTCGAGGGCGAAGCCCACCGTGCTCACCGCCACCCGCAGGACCGGCGTGGCGATCAACAGCAGAAGCCCCAGCATGACCAGAGCAGGTCCGCGGCCGTGTGCGGCCCCGCTCAAGACCGATGCCACCGTGTGCGGAGCCGCCAGTCCGCTCGGGCGAAGGACGCCGCGCCGGAGCTGAGCAACGGCCCGGCGCGTCGATGACCGCGAGGCGGAGGACACGAGAGTGAGAGCGACGCCTGCGCAGACCACGAGCGAGCTGATCGACACCCCGGCCCGTAGCACTCCGCAGACCCCTCGTTCGAGACGTGGAGAGGTCGTCACGTTGCTGCTGGCATCCGACGGGTCGTCGGGATTCCTCACGTGACCCCCTTCACCAACATGTCGACCGCCACCACGAGGACCACGAACGCGAACAAGGCGCGCAGTCGCCTGGGGTCGATCCCGGACAGCAATCGGGCGCCACCGAGGGCTCCGACGAGGACGCCGACGGCGACCGGCGCGGAGACGAGGGGGTAGACGTCACCGCGCTCGAAGTAGACGCCGGCGGACGCGGCAGCCGTGACGCCGATCATGAAGTTGCTCGTCGCGGTGGAGACCTTGATGGGAAGACCCATCGCGAGGTCCATTGCCGGCACCTTCAGGGTCCCCGACCCAACGCCGAGCAAGCCGCTCACGGTACCGGCGACGTACATCAACACGAGGGCGAGCTTCGTTCGTGCGACCCGGTAGGTGACCACGCGCCC
>DATKIB010000094.1:0-2023 GCA_035509915.1 Acidimicrobiales bacterium
GCACTCGCCAACAGGGCGAGTGCCCAATGGAGTCGGGTCACCCCTCGAAGTCTTCCGGCCGCACCGAGTCGAGGAACTGTCGGAACTGGCCCACCAGCTCGTCGGGCGTCTCTTCCTCCTCGTCCTCCGCATCGAGCGTCAGGATGATCCCCTCGGACTCCATCAACTCGTCGGACACGAAGATCGGCGACTCGGTCCGCACGGCAACCGCGACGGCGTCAGAGGGCCGGCTCGACACGATGGTCCGCTCGTTGCCGCGCAGCAGGTGCAGCTCGGCGTAGTAGGTGGACGAACGGAGCTCGGTGATGATCACCCGCTCGACGGTGACGTCCAGGGAGCCGAGCATGTCCCGCATCAGGTCGTGCGTCAGCGGACGGGGCATGGTCACACCCTGCAACGCGTAGGCGATCGCAGTGGCCTCGGGGCTCCCGATGAAGATCGGGAGCGTGCGCCCGTCACCTTCGGTCTCCTGGAGCAGGAGCACGGGGGTGTTCGATTGCAGATCCACCCGGACCGCACGAAGGAGCACACGGACCACGTACAGAAATGTAGCGCCGGATCCCGGCCTTGCGTCACCCCCCCAGATGTTGGCGGAGAGCCTGGCGGAGCAACGAGGCCCGTATCGACTGGCCCAGGGCTGCCAGCTGGTCCGCCCCCTCGACCGCCCGCTGCCGGGACTCGGGGTTCCGCTGGCGCAAGAGCGGGATGATGACCTGCTCGATCAGGCCCATTTCCCGGTCGACCGCGTTGCGGTACAGCCGCAGGTGGCGCGGCTCGATCCCGTAGCTGCGGAAGGCCGCAGCGAGGTTCGCGACCGCCAGGGCCTCCTCGTCATAGGTCTGCAGGCCCGCGACACGCATCGAACAGATCAGGCCGTAGCTCTCGAGCCCCTCCAACTCCTCGGCGGACAGTCCGGAGGCCGCGCAGATCTCCTGGGCGGTCAGGCTGGCGCCGGTGGCCATGCCGCTCGTAGCCGCGGCGGTGGCCGCGGCGGCCGCCGCAGGACCGCCCGTGCCCCGGGACGCGGCGGAACGGGCAGGCGTCTCCGTCGGGGCGGGTGGCGCGGGTGGCGCGGGAGGGCGCGACTTCCCGGCGCGTGGCGCAGCATCGTCGGCGTCCGTTGGCGCAGGTGTGCGCGCGGCCGCTGCCGGTGCGGCCTCAGTCGTCGCGGCATCGCCCTTGTCGCGTACCGACGAGTCAGCAGGGGCCCCAGCTTCGTTTGCCGCTCCCTCCCCCACCACCTGCAGGCCGCGACGAACCTGGGCCGTCTCGGGCATGAGCGCGGCGCGGCGCGACGCATCGGCCAGGATGCGCGCCATCGCTTCCTCGTCCGCCTTCGTCGGCTGCTCGTCCTCGGCGGTACCGAGGGAGTCCGCCGCGTCCGGCGTGGAGCCCACCCGATCGGCCGGCTTCCCATTGACGCCGCGCGGTGGGGCATCGTCGAGATCACCGTCCGCCAGGCGGTCGCGGATCACCTTGAGCGGCAGGAAATGCTCCCGCTGCTGGCGCAGCACCCAACGCAGGCGCTCGACGTCGTGCTCGAAGAATTTCCGGTAGCCGGAGGGCGAACGCTCCGGGTTGACCAGTCCCTGGCTCTCGAGGAAACGGATCTTCGAGATCGTGACGTCGGGGAATTCCTCTCGCAGCAGGGTGAGGACGTCACCGATGGAGAGGTACGTGCGGCTGCTCACTCGTTTCCCGCCACCAGGTAGACGAGCTTGAACTTGCCGATCTGCAGCTCGTCGCCGGGTGCGAGCTGTACCTCGTCGATCCGCTCCCTGTTGACGTACGTTCCGTTCAGCGAGCCCAAGTCTCGGACCACGTAGGTACCGCCGTCCTTGGGCACGATCTCGACGTGCCGCCGGGACACTGTGATGTCATCGAGAAAGATGTCGCTTTCGGGGTGGCGGCCGGCCCGGACCACCTGATCTCCGAGCAGGTAGCGAGCTCCGATGTTGGGTCCCCGGGTCACCACGAGCACCCCCGCCCCGCGGGGCACCTCGACCTGTTCCACATCGAGGCG
>DATKIB010000095.1:0-3445 GCA_035509915.1 Acidimicrobiales bacterium
CTTCATCAGGTTCTTGTAACCCGGGCCGCTCTCCGCCAGAAGGGTCAGGTGGTAGTAGAGCTTGTCGCCGCCTTCGACGTCGCCTCCGGTGTCGTCGATACGCCCTCGCCGGACCGGCCGCTCGAACCGTGACTCGCCCGCCATGTACGCCTCGGTGCCGATGATCGGGACGATGCCCTGGTCCCGGCACGCCTTGTAGAAGTCCAGGACCCCGTACATGTTCCCGTGGTCCGTGATGCCCAGCGCGGGTTGCCCGTCCGCTGCTGCGGCGGCCACGAGCTCGCCGACCCGCGCCGCACCGTCGAGCATGGAGAACTCGGTGTGGGTGTGCAGATGCGTAAACGACCGCTCCGACACCGGCCCTCCTTTCGCTACGTCAAACTTACACCTGTGTGATTCGTCCCTGGATCTCGCAATCTATCCCCCTGCGCACCCCGAGCCGACGATGCGCCGAGCGCCCGCGTGTCGACCGAGGCCCGGCCGGAACTAGCTCATCACGACCCTGTCACGACCCTGTTTCGCCCTCTGCCCGCATCGCCACCCGCACGCCCATCGGCTCAGAGATAGGCCCCGGTCCGTCCGCCGGAGTCGCCCGCCGCGGGCAGACCCCGTTGCCGCATCTCGTCGAGCTGGGCGCGGGCGGCCATCTGCTGGGACATGAGCGTCGCCTGGATGCCGTGGAAGAGGCCCTCGAGCCACCCCACCAGTTGCGCCTGGGCGATGCGCAGCTCGGCGTCGCTCGGCGCCTCACTGTCGAAGGGCAGTGCGAGGGTTTCGAGCTCAGCCACCAGGTCGGGTGAGAGCCCCTGGGAAAGGTCGCGGATCGACTGCTCGTAGATCTCGCGCAGTCGCACCCGGCTCTTGTCGTCGAGCGGCGCCGCGCGCACCTCGTCGAGCAGCGTCTTGACCATGGAGCCGATGCGCAGCACCTTTGCCGGTTCGTTGATCGACTCGGTCTTCGGCTCCTTGTCACCCTCTGCATCCGCGGTTCCGAGCACCTCGTCGGGTGCGATAGCCGGCACCGCTCCGTCGGACGAGTTGTCTCCTATGGCGTCGTTCGTCACGTCATCCACTCCGCTCCTCGTACCCGGTGTCTCCCGGGGCCGTCGCAGGTCGCCGCGACGGGGGTCGTCCCTATGTTGCCAGCCTGGTGGCCAGGCTCATCCGGCCCGCCATCCGAGCAGCGGAATCAGCATTTCGTCGGGCGTCAACGAGCCGTGGCGGGCTGCCAGGCGGAGCTCGCCGGTGTCGGCCGGGTCGAGGAAGGCGATGGGTTCGAAGGGGATCAGGGCCACATCTCCCAGCCGCGCCGCGATCTCGGGCGACGGGATACCGCCAAGCCATCCCTCCGCGATCACCTGCTCCCTCGTTCGGACCCAGGCCACGTCGCCGTGCTGCTGCACGGCCGCATCCGCGACGTCGTCGATCGCACCGGGACGTGTGTGCAGCCAGCGGAAGCGTCCTTCGCCGCTGATCAGGGTGAGCCCCTCCATGATCTCGGGGCCGAGCACGACGACCGAATTGCCGACATTCACCTGCCCGTGATCGGCCGTGACCACCAGCACGGCACCCGGCGGCAAGACCTCGAGCACGTCTGCAACGAGACGATCAGCGGCGCGCAGTTCGTCGTCGTAAAAGTCCCCGATACCTTCCGCGTGCGCGACCTTGTCGATCCCCTCGTAGTAGGCGTAGATGAACGGGCTCCCCGAAGCCGCGAGTCGCCGGACCGTGGTCACGAGGCCCGCCGGCGTGTGCCAACGGTGCAGGTCGACGCGGCCGAGGTGCGCCGCGGTGAATCCAGTGGGCCCGTAGTCGTGGCGCGTGACCACCGGGACGGTCCCGATCGCTCCAGGGAAGGACGAGAACGGCTGAAAGACATGGGCGGGCACTCGCATCCGCGCGTCCGCGCCGTTGAGTGACCATTGGAGAACGTTCATTACCTCACCGTCGAGCGCCACCCGATACCCGAGCACACCGTGCTCGGCCGGCACTCTTCCGGTGACCAGTGTCGTCAGCGCGCAGGCCGTGGTACTGGGGGCGACCGAGGTGATTGACCCACCCGACCCTGAGGTCAGCATCGGCGCCAGCCCGCTGCGGGCGCGCAGTTGCTCGGCGCCGAGTCCGTCGATCACCAGGAGGACGATCTGTGTGGCGTCGGTGACCGGGGCCGGGAACCACGGCGGTGGTACCGACCGTTCCGGCTCGGCCAGCTGTCGGAGCAGTCCAGGCACGACGCGGTGCAGGCAGGCGCCCTCCCAGTCAGGGAGCAGCGGGACCGCGCCGGGGGCATCGCGCGGGGTCCCCTGACCTGCATCTGCCACGGCGACCTGGGCGGCCGCGCCGTTGTTCACAAGGCCACCCTACGACCCCGGCACCCCCTGCAGCGGTGTTTGGGCCGGTAGGATCGGTAGGCGTGAGGGTTTCGACGCGGGGTGACTACGCCAGCAGAGCGCTCCTCTCCCTCGCGCTCCACGGCGCGGAGACGCCGACCTCGGTGCGTGACATCGCCGAGCGCACCGGCCTGCCGCAGCCCTATTTGGAGCAGATCTTGCTCGCCCTCAAGGGAGCCGGGCTCGTCCGCTCCAAACGCGGGGTGGGTGGCGGGTACGTCCTCGCGCGGGCGCCCGAAGAGATCTCGCTCGCCCAGATCGTCTCCGCCGTCGACGGGCCGATTGCGGCGGGTGACTTCGGCGAGCCACACGAGAACGGAGCCTGCGATCACGAGGGTCAATGCGTGCTCTTGGCCGTCTGGGCTGACGTCGGCGAGGTCATCCGCACGCATCTGCAGTCCCACAGCCTGGCTGACATGGTCGATCGGGCCCAGGGCAACGTGGTCGCCACCGTCTGAGGCGCCGACTCCCCCCGCCACCCTCACACGGGGTCCGGGACGAAGTTCCACAACTCGACCGCGCCGGCACTCCCATCCCGTCCCAGCACACATACCGCGCCAACGCCGAGGAGGAACAGCCGTCCGGCTATGGGGGGCAACCCCAGCCACCTGGCCGTGAGAACACGCAGCACGTGCCCGTGGGCGACGCAGAGCGTGTCGCCTGGGTGGCGCCTCGTTCGCTCGATCACCCGATCGACGCGGCGCCCGACGTCCGCCGCCCGCTCCCCTTCCGGCACGCCGTGCTCCCAGAGGTCCCAGTCGGGCCGCTCCTCGCGGATCCGACGCGACGCGATTCCCTCGTACCCGCCGTAGTCCCACTCCATCAGGTCCGGCTCGGTCTCGCCCGTGAACCCGGTCAGCCTGCAGGTATCCGCCGCCCGCCGCAGCGGGCTCGTGAGGACAAGGTCGAAGGTCCAGCCCGCGGAGCGGAGGTAGGCGCCCGCCGCGACCGCCTGGCCCTCCCCTTCGGGGAGCAAGGGAATATCCGTTCGCCCAGTGTGTTGACCACTAACGGACCACTCGGTCGCGCCGTGACGCAAGAGCACCATTCGGCCG
>DATKIB010000096.1:0-5772 GCA_035509915.1 Acidimicrobiales bacterium
TCGACGTAGATTCCGCCACCGGGAAGGCCGCCCCCGCTGCTGTTCTGCACGGTGACTGTGTTAAGGGTCAGGTTGGAATTCGTGTAGATGCCACCGCCACCCGTAGTGAGTGCCAAACCGTTTGTAAACGTCATGTTCTGAATGGTCACCGCGGCCGAGCCCGTCCCGATGAAGATGGGCTGCCAGGTGGCGTTGCCGTTGACGATTACGTTGCCGGCCCCGCCCATGGTGTTGCCGAGGACGAGCGAAACCGTGGTGTTGAAGGTCGGATCGGCACTGGTCATGGTGATCGTGGACCCTGCCGGAATCGAGAAGGTGATCGCGTCGACGCCGGTGCCGGTGTCGTTGTGGACGGCGGTCAAAGCCGTGAAGAGGCCACAGTTGTTGCCTGCCCCGCCCGCTGCAACGCACAAGCCGCCGGCCGGGGCCCAGGTCGTCGTGTTCACCACGTAGGCGACCGGCGAGACCGCCGCTGACGCCGGCAGGGAGGTCGCCAACTGGAGCATGCCCGCCACGAGCCCGAGCGCGGCGAAGAGACCGCTGGCGCCCGCCAGGCGGCGGCGCGCGCTGGTGCTCCTGTGGGCACGGCGCGGCTCGTCCACGCTTCCCGTCTCGGCGTTCCCGGGCCGGCGTGCGGCGTTTCGCCACCTCGCGATGAAGCCCGCCTGCGATGCCTCGGGGAAGCGATTCATTCCACCCTCCTGTTTCACGCCGATTGCCCGCCGGAGCGTAAGCGTCGGTCGATGACGTGTCAATGAAAGCCGCCGGGCCTCACGGCCCTGTTTTGCATTCTGAGTGAGAACTGATCGGGAGTGACGTTGTAACAACCTGCTGTGAAGCAGCGATGTGACAGTACCGGTAGGCAGGGAAGCGGTCTGGGATGGTGTCGGCAGACGAAAGAGCTGAGTCCGTTGCGAGACGGGTCAACCGCTCAGCGTGATTCCTGCTGCTCGATCGATGCTCAGGTGGCGGGGCTCACCGAGCTCATGTTGAAGTCCGCCACCCTCAGGGCGGGCATGGCCGTGCGCGGAAGCCATTCCCCCCACTCGCGGCTGAGGGCCCGCTCGGAGGCGCCCGCCTCCAGAGTGCGCCCGAGAACCTCGACGGGGCTCTCGTTGAACCGGAAGTTGTTGACGGCCCCGGTCACCTCGCCCTTCTCGATCAGGTAGACGCCGTCACGCGTCAGCCCGGTGAGCAGCAGGGTCTGGGGATCGACCTCCCGGATGTACCAGAGGCAGGTGAGGAGCAACCCCCGCTCGGTTCGCGCCACTAGGTCATCCAGCCCGCCCGAAGCACCGGGGATCTCGAGGGTCAGGTTGTCGATCCCGAAGGCTGGCATCACCCCCGAGCGTGCGGCGGCTGCACGGTGGTACTGGAGGCGCTCGAGGCGGCCTCCGGTGACCCACTTGGTCGGGGTGATCGGTAACCCGTTGTCGAACACCGAGACGTCGGCCGAGGAAGCCGGGGCGATCACGAAGGGAGCGCACTCGAGCCCGGGCTCGGCGGGGTCGCCGCGAAGCTCGAACGGCAGAGCGGACAGGGGCTCGCCGAGCTTGGTGGCACCCCCGGGGGCGGAGAAGACGCTGCGCCCCTCCTCGGCGTCGCGCCCCGAGAGGGCCTCCGACAGCATCACGACGAGGTCTGCCGCCGCGTCGGGAGGCAGGATCGTCTCGTAGCGCCCCGCCGGCAGCTCGACCCGTCGCTTCGCCCACCCGAGCCGCGTGACGAGCCGGTCCTCGAGCGCACCGAGGTCGAGGTCGTCGAACCACGCAGTGCCCGCCCCCGCCCATGCCGAGCGCGTGCCGTCGTCGCTCCGGGCGACCAGCTCGAGGGTCCCCTCGGGCTGCACGTGCCTGCGCCGCAGTCCGGTGGTGGACCCTAAATAGAGACTCGAGACTTCGTGCGTGGCGAACCCCGCGAGCACGTTGCCCGCAGAGCGGGCCCGCTCGAACGCGCCCGCCAGCGAACCCACCACCCCGCCGAGCACGCCAGCCCCGGTCCCCTCCGGAGGTTCGGAGAAGCTGCGGTCCTCTCCGGACGGCTCCACGAGGGGCGCCGCGTCGTCCGCAGGAGCGGCCTTTCGGGCGTCGGCCTCCGAGGCCTCCACGAGCTCCTCGATCTCCGCCGCGTCGCCGGCGCCACTACGGCTGGCCACCCCCACAGCCACCCCGCCACCGGACGGGACGAAGCTGGCGACGCTCACGCGCCTCTGCATGCGGACGCCGTTGGTGGTGACGGTGTTGCAGGCGAAGCGCACGTCAGCCTCCGAGGAGTCAGACACGATCACCACGCATCCGTCGGAGCGCGAGGCGCCGAGAGCGCGCTCCACCACCTCCTGGGGAGGCACCATCCGCCCGGTCACAGGCCGGCCTCGGAGCGGGTGTTGAGGACGTTCACACCCCTGAACAATGCGGCGGGGCAGCCGTGGCTGACGGGGGCCACCTGGCCGGGCTGGCCCTTGCCGCAGTTGAAGGCGCCCCCCAGCACGAAGGTGGCGCTGCCGCCGACGGCCTCCATCGATCCCCAGAAGTCGGTCGTGCGAGCCTGGTAGGCGACGTCGCGCAGCTGCCCAGCGAGCCGGCCCTTCTCAATTAGATAGAAGCGCTGACCGGTGAACTGGAAGTTGTAGCGCTGCATGTCGATGGACCAGCTCTTGTCCCCCACCACGTAGATCCCCCGCTCGACCCCGGACACCAGCTCCTCGGTGCTGGGGCCCTCGCCGGGAGCGGGGCGCAGGGAGACGTTGGCCATGCGCTGGATCGGCACGTGCATCGGCGAGTCGGCGAAGGCGCAGCCGTTGGAGCGCCCGAGCCCGTTCTCCTTCGCCATGCGCCGGTCGAGCTGGTAGCCGACGAGCACCCCGTCGCGCACGATGTCGAAGGACTGGGCCTCCACACCCTCGTCGTCGTAGCCGACGGTGGCGAGCCCGTGCTCGGTGGTCCGGTCTCCGGTCACCTGCATGATCGGGGATCCGTACTGGAGCTTGCCGAGCTTGTCGAAGGTGGCGAAGGAAGTGCCCGCGTACGCCGCCTCGTAGCCGAGCGCCCTGTCGAGCTCGGTGGCGTGCCCGATCGACTCGTGGATCGTGAGCCACAGGTTGGACGGGTCGATCACGAGGTCGTAGGTGCCGGCCTCTGCCGACGGCGAGCGCATCTTCTCGGCCAGCAGCTCCGGCACGCGGGCGAGCTCCGAGTCCCAGTCCCAGCCACCCTGGCCTCCCTTCCCGCCGTTGTGGCTCGCGGTGCCGCCGTTGCCGGCCGTGTACTCCCATCCCCTCCCGGCCGGGGGGGCGATGCTGCGCATCGACTCGAAGGAGCCCGTCTCAGAGTCCACGGCGAACGCCTCGAACACCGGGCGCACCCGAACGCGACGCTGGGTCGTGACCGTGCCGGCCAGGCCGGCGAAGTACTTGTCCTCCACCACGGCGAGCACCGCGGCCTCGGAGTGATCGACCCCCGGGGCGTCGAGAAGCCGCCTGCTCCAGTCCTCGAGCAGCGCCACCTTCTCGGCCAGTGGCACGTCCGCCGGGTCGATCTCGTACGCGGAGCTCCAGGAGACGGGCCCGTGGACCGGCTCGTCTGCGAGCACCACCGGAACGGCGAGCGCAGAGGCGGTGGCCTGCGCGATGGCGCAGGCGTCATCTGCGAGGCGCGCCGCCGCGTCGGGGGTGAGCTCCACGGTGGCGGCGAACCCGAGCGACCCGCGGCGGACGACCCGGAGCCCCATGCCGAGCTCGGTGTCGTCGACCGTGGTCTCGACCTTGGCATCGCGCAGCGCGACGAGCTGCGAGCGGATCCGCTCGACCCGAAGCTCGGCGTGCTCGGCCCCGAGCTCCTTCGCCCGCGCGAGGGCCGCGTCTCGAAGCGCGTCGAGAACTGCGGGGTCCAAGGTCACAAGGGAGCCCGGGTCGGCTTCACTCAAGCGGACAGCGCTTCAGCCGCCCGAGACGTCCTGGACGCGCTCTCTTCCGGCGGAGACGAACGGCATCATCGCCCGCAGCTCCGCTCCCACCTTCTCTATAGGGTGAGCCGCGCCCTCGGCTCGAAGCTGCTCGAAACGCTTACGCCCCGAGCGGTTCTCCGCGATCCACTCCTCTGCGAACGCGCCCGAGCGGATGTCGTCGAGGATCTTCTTCATCGTGTCGCGCACGTGGGCGTCGATCACACGCGGCCCGCGGGTCATGTCCCCGTACTCGGCCGTATCGGAGATGGAGTAGCGCATGCCTGCGATCCCCTGCTCGTACATCAGGTCGACGATGAGCTTGAGCTCGTGCAGGCATTCGAAGTAGGCCGACTCGGGCTGGTAGCCGGCCTCCACCAACGTCTCGAACCCCGCCTGCACCAGCGACGTCATCCCGCCGCAGAGCACCACCTGCTCTCCGAAGAGATCGGTCTCGGTCTCCTCCTCGAAGGTGGTGTCGAGCACGCCGGCGCGCGTGGCCCCGAGGGCGTGCGCGTAGGAGAGCGCCAGCTCGCGCGCCTTGCCCGAGGCGTCCTGCGCGACCGCGACGAGCGACGGCACCCCCGCCCCCTCGGTGTACGTGCGCCGCACGAGGTGCCCGGGACCCTTGGGCGCCACCATGGCGACGTCGACCCCGGGTGGCGGGACGATCTGGCCGAAGCGGATGTTGAAGCCGTGCGCGAAGAACAGCGCGTCGCCCTGGTGCAGGGAGGGTGCGATCTCCGCGTCGTAGACCGCCTTCTGCTCGGTGTCCGGCAGCAGCATCATCACGAGGTCGGCCTCGGCGGCGGCGTCGCCGACCGAGAGCACGCGAAGCCCAGCCGACTCCGCCTTCTTCTTCGAGGAGGAACCCTCACGCAGCCCGACCCGCACGTCGACCCCGGATTCGGACAGGTTGAGCGCATGGGCGTGGCCTTGGGAGCCGTAGCCGATGATCGCCACCTTGCGGCCGTGCACCAGGGTCGGGTCTGCGTCGGACTCGTAGTACAGCTTCGCCATCTCTTCAGTTCCTCTCGTTGATGCTCGATTTCCTGCTCAGACTCCGCCGCCGTCGTACTCGTCGCCGGCGGGCACGGCCCGGAGCCTGACGGCCCGGCGCGCCAGCTTAGGCAGCGCCACACGGCCCGTCCGCTGGAGCTCGATGATCCCGTAGGGCCTGATGAGCGACTCGAAGTCGTCGATCTTGCTGGGCGGCCCGGCGAGCATGATCGTCATCGAGTCCAGGCCGACGTCGACGATCGTGCCCTCGAACACCCCGACGAGCTGGATCACGTGCCCCCGCTCCTCGGGGGTGGCGCGCACGGTGGTGAGGAGCATCTCGCGCTCGGTGGCCTCCTCGGGGGCGAGCTCGGCGATCTCGACCACGTTCACGAGCTTGTCGAGCTGGCGGACGATCTGCTCTAGCGGCGCCGACTCCACGTCCACCACGATCGTGATTCGGCTGAAGCGGTCGTCGTCGGTCGGCGCCACCGCCAGCGAGTAGATGTTGAACCCCCGCCGGCTGAAGAGCCCCGCGACGCGCGCGAGCACCCCGGCCTTGTTCTCGACCAGCGCCGAGACGATGTGGTGGCGGCCCTGCACGGGAGCTGTCATTGGACAGCCCTCTTCGAGGGCTCCAATGACAGGCGTGCTGTGCTCATTTGTTCGCTCACCTCCGGTTCGCTCACCTGCCCCCCTCTCCCTCTGACGGGCCGACGATGATGTCGTCGTTGGAGGCGCCTGCGGGGACCATCGGGTACACCTTCTCGAAGGCGTCGGTGCGGAAGTCGATCACGACCGGGCGATCATCGACGCTGTTCGCCTTGTCTATCG
>DATKIB010000097.1:0-2568 GCA_035509915.1 Acidimicrobiales bacterium
AAGGGGTGCTTCTCGATCGTCGGCATCACCGATGCGCAGCGGCGCGAGTTCTCGCGCAGGTCGCTCCAGATCGACGCCGCTGCGGCCGCGTATGACGTCACCACACGCTCCGGGCGCGAGGTGGCCACCCTCGACACCCGCGAGGGCAAGCACGAGGTCGCGGCCACGGAGGATCTCTTTGCCCGATGGCAGGAGCGTGCCGCGAGCGTCGGGCTCGACGGCGAGACCGTGATGGCGGTGCTCAGCCGTGAGCCGGGTGCGCTCGAGCCGCGCCGTCTTGACGTGCAGCGGTCGGTGGACATCCTCGGCGTGCATGGGCTCACCGCCCGGCAGGCCACCTTCACCCGGCGCGACCTGGTCCGTGTCGTGGCCTCACATGCGCCTCTCGGCATGAGCCGAACGCAGCTGGAGGCGAGCGTCGACTGGATCCTCGCGGACCGTGACGCGGTGCAGCCGCTGCCACCGCGGCTGCGCGAGGGCGAGACCGAGCCCGAGGCGATGCTGCGCTGGAGGGAGACCGGCCATGACCTGCGGTACTCGACGCCGGAGATGCTCGCCCTGGAGCGAGGCATGGTGGCGACTGCCCAGGCGCGTGCCGGCGCGGGCGTCGGGATGGCCCGCGCCGACACCGTCGCGGCGGCAATGGCGTTGCGTCGGACGCTCACCCGCGATCAGCGAACGATGATCGAGGAGGTCTGCCTCAGCCCCGCCGGCGTGCTGGTCATCGAAGGGGACGCCGGGGTGGGCAAGACGTACGCACTGGAGGTCTGCCGCGAAGTCTTCGATGCCTCCGGGGTCGAGGTGGTCGGCTGTGCCCTGGCCGGACGTGCAGCCGAGCTCCTCGAGGAGGGATCGGACATCGCCTCGACGACCGTGGCGGCGACGCTCCACCAGCTCCAGGTCGAACGCCTTCCCTTCGGCGGGGTGCTCGTGGTCGACGAGGCGGGCATGCTCGGCGACCGCCAGCTCGCCGAGCTGGTCTCACTGGCGGCGCGCGACGAGGCCAAGCTGGTGGTGGTCGGCGATCCCTTCCAGCTCCAGCCCATTGAAGCAGGAGCACCGATGCGCACCCTGAGCGACCACATCGGCAGGGTGGAGCTGCACGAGAACATCCGCCAGCAGTACGACTGGGAGCGGGCGACACTGCAGCTGCTCCGCGACGGTGAGGCGCGGGAGGCGTACCGCGAGTACGAGCGCTACAACCGCATCCACGACGCCCACTCGGTGGCCGAGCGCCGGGTCCAGGTGATCGATGACCACGCCCGGCTCGAGGCCGGCGGTCTCGACACGGTCATCCTCGCCCGGCGTCGCGACGAGGTGGCCACCCTCAACGAGCTGGCCCACGCCCGGTCGGTGGCCGAGGGGCGGGTCCACGGGCCGGGACTGACCGTCGGTGACAAGGAGTACCAGGTGGGCGACCGGGTCATCTGCCTCGCCAACGAGCGCAGCGCGGCAGTCAGCAACGGCACCCGTGGCGTGGTCACCTCGGTCGACGTCGAGCGCCAGACGCTGACCCTGGAGCGCCCCGACAAGCGCCAGCTGACCCTGGACACCACCCACTACGACGCCATCGACCGCGGCTACGCGCTGACTGTGCACAAGGCGCAGGGCATGACCGCCGACATCGCCCTGGTGGTGGGATCCGAGGGTGCCACCCGGGAGTGGGCGTACACCGCGATGTCACGCGCCACCCTGGCCACCCACTACTACGAGGTGTCTACCCGGCCCGAGCGCGACACCCTCGGCGTCGAGCACTGGAAGGAAACAAGCCGATCGGCGGAGGAGCGGACCGTGCAGGCGTGGACCCGCAGCGAGTTGAAGGAGTCGGCGCTCGACTACCCGGAGCGCTACGAGACGCCCGAGCGGATCACCGCCGAGGACGACCTCCGGGACCTGGCAACCGATCGGCAGCGTGCCCTGGTCGAGATCCTCGGCGGAACCGAGCTGGCCCAGGAGGCGACCCGGGCGGAGGCCGGGGAGGAGATCGACCGCCTGGTGGCTCAGCGTGCCTACGACCACGTGGAACGGGTGTTGCGTCAGAGGGGCATGTCCGAGGAGGCGGTGCGCGAGCGGCTTGCCTGCGCGGTGGCCCGCATCAAGGCGGAGGACGCCGGCGGCGGGCCGCGCCACTTCGAGGGCAAGGCCGTCGCCGGTTGGCTCACCCCGGAGATCGATGCGCAGCTGGAAGCTTCGCAGCTAGCATTCGAGCGCGAGCAGGGGATGTCACCCGAGCTCGAGCCGTGGTAGGGCTCACTCGCAAATCCAGTTGCAGTTTTACAGCGCCCTCAATAGGCGCCGAAGCGATTCAACTGAGGCCGACGACGACGGACTCAGGACACCCCACCACCCTCACGAAACCCCGACCACACCACGCGCGTATACCTTCGATCGTGAGGCGGACATCTGCGATGTCATTGCGCTCTGACAAGTGCCTATACGCTGGCGTATACTCCGCGCGACAAACGGCGGACAGGAGGGTCGATGCGTGCGGGAGTTCCTGGGCGGACGGCAGTGCTCGGGTCTACACGCGCACTTTCGCGGGTTCGCTGCTCGGCCAGGCAGGCACAT
>DATKIB010000098.1:0-16252 GCA_035509915.1 Acidimicrobiales bacterium
CTTTTCAGGCCCACACGTCAGGCCCACACGTCAGGCCCACACGTCACGGCCCACACGTCAGGCCCACACGTCACGGCCCACACGTCACGGCCCACACGTCACGGCAAACACGCTTCAGGCCCAGACGTTTCCAGTCCACCCATTTTCCCGGCGAATCGCGCTGTTTCATTCCTCGGTCCAGCTACGACCGATCAGCTGCTCCCAAACAGGGGGAAAACGTTTGAAATTGGGTATTTGCCTTTTGAGTTGTGAGAGACGCTGCCTCTAAAATCGGCCACGATCTTTGCCGGGGGGCGAGAACGGCCAGGAACGTGGGCGCTCCGAGGTGTGACGTGAAGGATCAAGGTACCGACGACGTGTTGGATGCCTTGGATGAAGTCACTCAGGCAATGGACGAGACCTATGCCTGGCTGGCGGCCGTACGTACCCGAGCATCAGTGATCCAAGACAAGCGCGCATCGGGCGTGTCTTATACCGACATAGTGAGGGATGCACCCGAACCCCTGCTTGTCCAGATGTTGACCAGCCATCTGCTCGAGATGCAGCGGGTCGGACACCGATTTCGTCGCGCTGAGGTGCTGGCACTACGAGCCGAAGGTCTCAGTACGGTCCGGATCGCCGAATTTCTCCACATATCACACGAGCGAGTATCAGTCCTCGCGAGGCTGGCCGAGGGAAAGTCACTACCCTCCTGAGATAAGGCTCGGTCTCATCAGTCGATCTGCCAGTGATGCGACTTTGCGACCAGTTCGGTCAATGCGCCCGCAGGCATCGGTCGGGCCAAGTAGAAGCCTTGTGCTCGACGGCAGTCGAGGCCCTTGAGACTTACGAGCTGGTCGTGAGTCTCCACACCCTCGGCTGTCACCTCGAGCTCCAAAGCGTGGGCCATTGCGACGATTGCGGCAACGAGAGCGGTGTCGTAGGGGTCGCTGCCGAGCCCATTGATGAACGCCCGGTCCACCTTCACGGCGTCAACCGGGAAGCGCTTGAGGTAGCTGAGTGACGAGTAACCCGTCCCGAAGTCATCGATCGACAATCCGACTCCGAGAGCCTTCAGGGCCGAGAGCGTCCGAGCGAAGTAGTCGACATCTTCCATGAAGACGCTCTCGGTCAGCTCCAGGCAGAGGTGTTCAGGTCGAGCCCCCGTGCGCCTCAAGACATCCTGGACCAGACCCGTAACCTCGGGAGCGAGCATCTGCCGCACCGAGAGGTTCACGGCGACTGACAACGACGGACGAGTGCGCTGCCACTCGACCAACTGTCGACACGCTTGTTCGAGCACCCATGCGCCGATGGGGACAATGACACCCGAGTCCTCGGCAAGCGGAATGAACTCAGCTGGGCTTATGAGTCCGCGATCTGGGTGCTCCCATCGAAGGAGCGCCTCGGCGCCAATCATGGACCCCGTGGACAGGTCCACGATGGGCTGATAATGGATCGTGAACTCCTGGCGCTCGAATGCGTAGCTCAAGGCGGACTCTGTGGCTAAACGTTGCTCGACCATGACCCCGAGCGCTTCGTCGAACAGGTCGATGCACCCTCGGCCAAGTGACTTGGCACGGCGCATCGCCGAGTCGGAGTCCCGCAGCAGACTCTCGGGGGTCGCGCCCTCTGCGGCGATGGCAATGCCAATGCCGGCTGTGACGGTCATCTGCTCACTCCCGATCAGAAACGGTTGGCCAAGCGCCAGTTGGATGCGCCTTCCGACTCGCTCGATCTCCAAGGCCGAGATGTCATCGCAGACCACGATGAACCGGTCCCCACCGTAGCGACCCAGGGTGTCGCCGGGTCGGATCACCCGGGCGATGCGCTCCGCCACCTGTCTAAGCAGATCGTCACCTCCTGAACGACCCAAGGAGTCGTTCAGCACCTTGAAGTGATCTACATCGAGGAACATCACTCCGAGTGCGGAGTCGCGCCGTCGTGCGCCCGCCAAGCCGTGCACGATACGGTCGACGAGAAGCGCACGGTTCGGAAGATCGGTGAGCGCGTCGTGCAGGGCCCTGTGGGCGAGTTCGTCCTCGAACCGTTTGCGGTCGGTGATGTCTTGGAGCTGGGCGTAGTAGTACTGAGGCCCACCCGAATCATCTCGCACGATGCTGACATGGCACGACGCCCACACGACCGATCCATCCGGGCGTAGATACCGCCGTTCGTCTGCGTAGCTGCTCTCTCCCGCAGCGACCAGTGGCTCCAGCATCTCCCAAAGAGGCACCTCTTCGGGGTGGGTGTACTCGGTCCAATGTCGACCGACGAGCAGATCTGCCGGCCGGCCAAGAAGTGCGCAGACCGCTTCGTTCACGCGTATCGGAGTGCCGTCGAGGGCGGCGATGACAGCTCCGATTCCCGACTGCTCGAAGCCGATCTCGAATCGGGCTTCGGCGGCCCGTCCCACGCGCTCGGCCTCGATCCTTTCTGTGTCGTCCATCAGCGTGCCGAGGACCTTTATGACCGCGCCTCCCTCTGCCATCTCGGGAACCGCCCGAGCTCGCACGTAACGCTCCTCGGAGTCGGCGCGAATGATCCGGTAGGCGAGGTCGAATGCAATACCTTTGCCAATGGCGTCTGCCCACGCGAGACGCAAAGTGGCCCAGTCCTCGGGATGGGTCACCGAGGTGAACATTCCGACGGTCGGCTCGAGCGTAGGGTCGAGTCCCAGGATCCGATAGAGCTCCTCCGACCAGGTCATCGAGCCGGTGAGGACGTCCAGCTCGAGACTTCCGAGGTGAGCGACTCGCTGGGCGACGCTGAGCCGGCGCTGGCCTGCCTCGAGGTCGCGTTGGACTCTCTTCTCCACGCTCATGTCGTTGGCGATCACTGAAAGGCCTACAACGGTTCCACCTTGGTCGACGGTTGCCGAAGCAGTAATACGCACTTCGACCGTGCTGGCGTCCTTGCGAAGCCTCGTGGTCTCGAGTCGCTCGTGCGGCCCGCCGACCTTGAGACGCTCTTGCATCTTGGCATGTTCGGACGCGCAGTCAGGCGGCACGAGCAGGGTCATGGGTCGACCGACGATCTCCTCGGAGCCGTATCCGAACAGTCGCTCGGCGGCCGAGTTCCAACTGGTCACGATGCCGTCGGTGGTCGCACCCAAGATGGCGGCCCCGGTGCCGTCCACGATGGCGGAGAGCTGCCGGTGAGCCTCCTCGTCCGCTACGCGGTCGGTGATATCAACCACAACGATCCCGATCCCGATGACGTCGTCTTCCACCCGGACCGGGTAGTAGCTCGTCAACCAGTGATGTGTCCGACCCGGGTCGGTGGCGGACGGACCGTCCACCTCGATGTCCAGAACGGGTTCGCCGCTGTCGAGAACACGGCGGTACAGCGATTCCATCTCTGGCCAGAGCTCTGGGACAACCTCGGCAACGCGTCGGCCGAGCTGTTCGGCGACTGTCGATCCGTTGATCGAAGCAAGGGCCGCGTTCACCCTAACGATGCGGAACTCGCGGTCCACGAACCCGAAACCGACTGGGGCGGTGTCCTGAAGGGTCTCGAGGATGCTCAACGCCTCTTCGGTGGAGCGGTGGGCCCCGCTCAAGTCCTCTGCGGCGGCGACGTAGCTGGTCATGTCCCGGGCGCATGTGGACGCGCCGATCACCGTACCGTCGGCTAACACGACCGGCGAGATGGTGATCGACACGGGAATCAGGGTCCCGTCCCTTCTCATCCGCTCGGTCTGCAGATTCTGGATGGTCTCCCCTTGGCCAACACGGCTCAGCAGCTCGGGGAGCTCGTCGGTTCTTTCGGGAGGAAACAGCCTTGCAATGTTGCGCCCGAGCATCTCGGCGGCCGAATAACCGAAGAGGCGCTCGGCTGCGGAATTCCACGACACGACCTCTCCGGTGAGGGTCTTGCCAATGATGGCGTCGGCCGATGACTCGACGACGGCGGCCAGGAGCTCCTCTGCGCCGAGGTCGTGCCTACTCAGAAGCGAGTGAGGATTCATCGAATGGCGGCGGCCTCGCCCGAACGACTGAGGAGATAGAAAGACGTTGTTCTCCCACGACGGCGTTCGAGGATCGAGACTCTGAGTAGTTCTTCACTGGGCCACAATCTTCACTTATGCAACTGCCGTTGCCACCAGAGCCAAAAGGCACTTTTTCATGTGTTGGCCGCCACAGCGCTGTCGCAGGACGCTGGATTATTTCTCGCGCCCACCCAGCCTGGTGTCCTCCGTTGGGTTCGGTAACGAGAAGTATCACCCCAGCACCGGCCTCGCCGAGGATCTCACCGGCCTGACCACCCTGCCCTAGGACCCGGGCATCGCGAGCTTCAAGACGCTAGGTCTTCGGCGCGTCGTCTCAGCAGGGTCTGCACCCGCTGTCGCGACACACCGAGGAGGGCCGCTATCTGGACCACGGTCAGGCCCTCCTCGCGCAACGAGCGCAACACCGTGCGTCGCAGCTGACGCCTCAGCTCTTGGAGCGTGACGAGGTTCCTCGTGAGGATCTCTTCGAGCAGAGGCCGGTCGGAGTGCCGCATTATCCACGAATACGACATGCCCGAGCGCCGGCACTCTACGACCCACGCCGCTCGGTCGATCGCCGATTCAAGTTGCTTCTTGCTCTCGACCAGCCCGCGAGCCAGCGCTTCTACAGCCTCGGACACTTCGTCGTGTCCCCCTACGGTGCTGGTCACCGATCAGGGCGAAAGAAGACGCTGCGCATTCAAGGACGAAGGCGGCCCGGAATTGTCTGGTCCGCAGCTGCCCAGATATCGTGTCGCCCTGGCAAGGCGGACACTCAGAGAGCCGGTTTGGTTATCACGTGACGGGCGGTCACTGGTCAGCCCAGAAAGCACGTACGCGTCGGCTAAAGGCTGCCGGTGAGACACCCGACGACACGCCCTCTTGGACCCGGCTCAGTGTCTTCGGTCGCGGACCCTTTAGACACAGACGGTGTACGTGCCGAGAAAACCGAGAGCGACGGTCGTGCAGTAGCTGTAGCCGGGTACGGCGCTGACGCTTGGCGTGGCAGCAGCCGCAGGCAGGGCGCTGCCAAGACTCGTCGCCCCGGCGAACGCCCCTGCGACGAGCAGGCGTCGGAAGCTGAGGTATCTACGCATCCAGGGCTCCTTTGGCCGGGCTCGGTTCTGAGCCCACGGCTGCCTGGATCACCCCGGGACGGCGTTTCCCCTACACGCGAAACGAGAAAAAAAAGCTCCGGCACCGAATCCGGTGACTACCCTCGGCGCCTCGGGAAGGTCTGGCCAGAGGTGGCCCCCAGGGTCCTGGCTGTTCTCCGGCGCTGCGGGGCCTCGGCGGCAGTGGCTGAGGACATCGTCCAAGACACCGCAGTGAAGGCAATGACGAGACAGGTGTCGTTCGACGACGCATCAGACCTCGCGCGCTGGGCGAACGTGGTGGCCCGCAACGCGTATCTGAATGTCGTGCGCCACCACGCCCGTCACACAAGCGAAGCTCCGCTTCCGGAGCACACGAGCGAGGACCTTGAGAGTACGGCTCTTACCAGGACCGTGTTCCATAAGGTGCTGAGTGCCATCGGCCAGATGAGCGCAACCGATCGCAACGTTCTCATCGGCGCTGCGATCGGCGAGGCGCTCCCCGCGGATAGCGCCGCCGCCACAAGGACCTCTGTCCAAAGAGCCCGGGCTCGCAAGCGCTTGCATGCGATGGTCGACAAGGCCCTTGGTGGGGTGGCATGGCTGCGGCTGCGGACACGACTGCGCAGAACACTGCTAGGTCACTGGGTGGCGCCGACCGCCACGACGTTGGCTGTCGGGGTGATGCTTGGAGCCCTGATCCCGTGGCACAAAGCCGGGCAGGGAGCCGCCCACGACCACCCGCCCATTGCCGCATTTAGAACAACCCGTGTCGTGACCGCAAGCCCGGTCGGCATCACTCCGTCAGCGCCAGCGGCGCCGAGAACAGCAGGGTCAACCGGGTTCTTCTGAGTCGGCGGCCTCCACGGCTACGACGTTCGTGTACGCGCTGAGCCCTGTGCCATTGGGTGGCCCGGTCTATGTCTCCGAAAGCGGGACCCCCGATCCTCGCCCATTGCTTTGCGCCTCGGGACCGGTCACCGGGTCACGGTGTATGGGGCCGTCGGTCGACTCGCTACTGCCCGCCGGGGTGGGGCTTCCCCCTCCGCCCTAAGGCGTTTCGGCTACAAAGAGGGGTAGGTGTCGGGTAGTTCAGGCGTCCGTCGGGACGTAGACGAAGACCCGGGACCCCGGGGCGAGTGCCCCGAGCTCGATCCGAGAGGCAACGAATGCGTCCCGTACGATATCGAGGTGCCATCTGACCCCGTCGGCCAGGCAAGCTCTGCCGGCCTTGATGCCGACGGCGATGTCGTAGTCAGCATCGAGGAGATCGAGGACAGCGTTCTCGAAGGGGACAGCCCGATAGGCCCCCATCGCGGGACAGCGATGTCGGCGCTTCGTCACCGCACATTCAGGATCGTGTTCTTGGGTTTCTTCGCATCCAACATCGGCACCTGGATGCAGAATGTGGTCCTCGGCGCTTACGCCTACGACATCACCCGCTCGAGCACGTTCGTGGGCATCGTGATCTTCGCCCAGCTGGGCCCGACCCTGCTGCTCCCCATGCTGGGCGGCCTTTTGGCCGACAAAGTCGACCGCAGGAAGTTCCTGGTACTTCTCTCGCTGGAGCAGCTCGCGTTCTCCATAGGCCTGGCCTTCGTCGTGTGGTCGCCCACTCCCTCGCGAATCTTGCTCGTGCTGATGGTGATCATGGTCGGCGTAGGTAGCGCAATGTTCGGGCCCGCCTACTCGGCCGTTCTCCCGATGCTGGTCGGTCGCGAGGACCTTCCTGGCGCTATCTCTCTCAACTCGGCGCAGATGAACGGCTCGCGGGTGATCGGCCCGATCATTGGTGGATTGCTCTACCCGCTGATAGGCCCGGCATGGATCTTCGTCATCAACGCCGCGACGTACTTGTTCGTGGTGGGCTCGCTCTTGATGGTCACGCTGCCCGAGCTGACCCTGGCGAAGCAACAGGTGAGCCGCTGGCGTGAGCTGTTCGCCGGCATCACGGTGGCCCGCGAGGACCGCGTCGTGGGAAGGGCGCTTGTGACGGTCTTTTTGTTCTCTCTGCTTGCTCTCGCTTTCATTGGCCAGATGCCGGTCGTCGCCGCGCACAACTTGAGCATCCGGCCGAGCTCAACCAGCTACGGAATCCTCTATGCCTGCTTCGGAACGGGCGCCCTCGTCGGCGCCATATCGATCGGGACGGTCCTCGCCCGTGTTTCGAAGCCGACCATCGTGCGCGTGTGCCTTGTCTGCTATTCGTTGTCTCTGACCGGCTTCGCCTTGACGCGAGTTGCCCTGGCGGCTTATTTCGTGGTGGCTGTGGTCGGGGCCTTCTACTTCGCGTTCATCACATCTCTCAACACTTCCATGCAGGCGCGCCTGGAGAACGCCGTGCGGGGCAGGGTCATGGCCCTCTGGATGATGGGCTTCGGCGGCACTGTGGGTGTGGGCAACCTCATTGTCGGCCCCGTCGTCTCCGCCGTGGGCATCACAAATGTTCTGCTCTTCGGCGCCGGCGTCGCCCTCCTGCTCGCTTGGTTCGCCGACGTCCGAACGCGGGCTGGTGTGACGGCGAGAACCAATGAATGGTCAAAGTCGAGCCAGCTGCAGACCTCCCCATGAGCAGTGGCGCAGACGTGGAGATCGAAGACGACCGTCAGCAGCACCGCTAACTCTCGGTTCTGTCACCGTTTTGCTCGAAAGTTCGTCGAATCTGTAGTGTCCTCGAGAAATCGGCGGGGGCCCATCGCGGGTCCGGAGCGGGGGGCGGGAGGTCACGGGGTGCCACTTCGCCCACCGCGCCTGGTGTGCCGACACGGGGCGGTTGTCGCTCTTGCAGTCTCAATCCTCATGTTGGCCGCGGCGCCGGCAGCGGCGGGAGCGTCGTCCGGGCCCATCCCCCCGGGCAAGGACCCCTTCTACACCTATTCCGGTTCAGTGCCCCTGGCGAGGATCGCTCCCGGCACCGTGCTCAAGAAGAGGTCGGTCGACTTGGCGTTCGGGACAGTGACGTCGACGCCTGTCAAAGCGGAGCAGTTGCTGTACCGGACGACTGACCAGCTCGGCAGGCCGTCGGTGACTGTCACCACCATGCTCGAGCCCGCCCGCGCGCCCGTCCTGCCGAAGATCGTGGAATACCTGAGCTTCTACGACGGGCTGGGCTCCCAGTGCGACCCGAGCTACACGCTGGCGGGAGGTGATCCCGGAGGGTCGACCAACGAGCAGGAAGCCGACGAGGAGGAGCTGCTCATCAATTGGTACCTCTCCCAAGGTGACATAGTGACGGTCCCCGACTTCGAGGGCACCGGCCTCCACTGGATGGCCGGCCACGAGTCCGGGTACGGAGCGCTCGACGCCATTAGGGCGACCGAGTCGTACCTGCAAGTCGGACCCGCCACGAAGGTGGGTCTCTCGGGATACTCGGGCGGAGCAGTGGCGGCTGACTGGGCCAGTGAATTGGCTCCTGCCTATGCGCCGAAGCTCGACATTGTCGGCGTGGCCGAGGGCGGTATCCCGGTCAACTACATCGACATGTTCGAGTACATAAACGGCACCTCTGAGTACTCGGCGGCCATCCCCGGAATGCTCATCGGCCTGGCACGCGCCTACGACATCGATCTCAGCCAGTACCTGTCTTCCTACGGCCAACGGATCGTCGGACAAGAGGGCCAGGTGTGTATTGCGTCGGTGTTCGGCAACTATCCAGGCCTCACCTATCAAGAGCTGATGCAGCCTGAATATGAGGACATCTTCGACGTACCGACGTTCGCGAAGATGTTGGGCCAGCAGACGATGGGCACCGCCTCTACCCACCCCATGGAACCGCTCTTGATGGGTGTCGGCAACGCCGACGGAAAGGGCGACGGTGTCATGGTGGCAGGCGACGTCGAGTCCCTGGCGCACCACTACTGCCAGGAGGGGGTGCCGGTCGAGTTCCAGGAGTACCAGGGCGCATCGCACGAGGACGCCGGCGCCTTCTTCGAACCGCAGACCGGCCCCTTCCTCCAGGCGCGCTTAGCCGGTGCTCCATTCGTGAGCAACTGCTCGTCCATCAGCTAGCTCCGCCAGCCGCGCCGTCTTTCGCGGAAAGCCTGCGTGGGTCCGCGGGACCGACCGCCTCCGCACCCTATGCGGGGCGATCATGGACGAGCTTCGGGAACAGCCTGGCACCGATATGGATGGCGAAGTCGACGGCAAGTGCAGGCGAGACGTCCGGGTCCGAGTCGGGCGGGGTCGGGAGCGCCGACACGTGCCTCGCATGCTCATAGAGCCCGCGGCACAGATGACGGCCAAGGGTGCCCAGTGCCCGGCACGCCGCCACCTGCTCCGCCTGGTAGGCGGGCACGGGGAGTGGGGTGATCTCCGGCCAGGAGTCCGGGGCACGCGGCGTCTCGAGACGAAGGACGTGCTGGAAGGTGCGAGCCGCCGCATCGCGCTCTGTGAATGGCGGGCCGAGGTCCCACATCTCGCGCAGAGTCGCAAGCATCGACGTGTGCCGGTACTCCTCGGTGCACACGGTGTTCTCCTCTACCCAAGGAGACACCATGATCGCGGGAACTCGGTATCCGGAACGGTCGAACGTGAAGCCGAGCTGCCCCGGAGGCGCGCCCACCTCCGGGGCGGGCACCGGCCCGGGGGGCACGTGGTCGTAGGTGCCACCCGGTTCGTCGAAGCCGACGAACAGCAGCGTGTTGAAGACGTTCGACCCTCTCGGTGAGCGCGATGACCGGACGGCGTTATAGATGCGGCCCAGGAACGCCTCCCCGGCGAGGATCGACGAGGGAGGATCCATCACCACGTCCACGCCCGTGAGCAGGGCGCGGCCGAAGGCCGGATGGTAGTCGCAGTGCCCCGCCAAGAGGTTTGGCTCGATGAGCGAGAAGTCGGGCAGGGTGCCTTCGGCGGCGTCGCTCTCGAACTCGGCGAATGGAACGAAGTTGGTGGCGAACCGGTCTCTGAGGCGTTCCATGTGGATGAACCCTGTGAACGAGATCGGATCGGGCTCCAGCACGTACACCTTCCAGGTCTTTCCGTGCTGGTCCAGACGGTCGAAGATCGTCTCGGCCCTATTGTGGCGGATGAAGTTCGTCATCGGTCTGTTCACGACGAATCCCGAGGAGGTCGCGGCAGTCCAGAACGACCGATTGGCCATCGTCTGGGATGGGACCTCGCTGAACCAGTGGTCGAACACACCGAAGCTCCGAGCAAGCGTGCTCAGGACCGGCACCTGTTGTGGCGTGTAGCCGGTCATGATCTGGCGGTACTCCTCGTAGGCCGGCTGTCGCCCGAGCTCCACCGTGAGAAAGCTGATGTAGTCGGTGACGAAGCCATCCATCGTCGCCTCATGGTCATCGGGCGGCGCGTTGTACGGGGCGACCATTTCGGTGGCGTCCTTGAAGCGGTTGGCCTCGTCGAGCACGTTGAACAGTTGCGTGTTGGTGTGTTGAAATTCCTCCCCGGGATCAGGGTCCGGCGAGTCCATGGTGGATGCGATCCCATAGGGCACGACGCCGCCCTCGGCGCCGTGTTCGGCCCATGCAGGGACAGGGTTGCTCAGGTCTCTTCCGACCACTCCTTCGAAGCTCTGCACCTCGCCAGGCTCGTACAAGCGCCCCAGCAGATTGTCGAAAGATCGGTTCTCGAAGAGGACGAGCACGACATGATCCAAAGCGTTCATCGGTGACGGGACGATGCTCTCTTCTCCACTCGACAAGTGTTCGGCAACGCTACCCGTGTCCTCGCCCTTCCTCACATCCGTGGATCCGCCCCTCACCCTTCTCAGGCGGTGCGCTGAACGCTCTCAGCGGGATTCAGATAACGTGAGCCGCGCCACAACCGCCCCACTCCAGGAGGTGCAATGGAAGCAGTAGAAAGCGCGGAGAAGGTCGTACGCGAATTTCTGGCTGCGGTCTCGAAGCACGACGCCGAGGCTCTGCGCCCGTTCTTCACCAACGACGTCGTGTACCACAACATCCCAATGGACCCCGCAATTGGCATCGACGCGACGATCGCGTTCATCGATGGCTTCTTCGCTATGTGCGAGAGCCTGGAGATCGAAACTCTCCACCTCGCTACGCACGACAACCTGGTGCTCACCGAGAGGATCGACACGTTCAACGTTGGACAAATCGTTGCGCCGCTGCCCGTCATGGGCACCTTCGAGATTCGTGACGGCAAGATCAGCGCCTGGCGCGACTACTTCGACATGGGCCAGATAACGAAGATGCTGTCCGGAGATTCCTAGTAACGGTCTGTGCCGTGGTCTGGCTACCTTCTCATCTCACGGGTGGCGGTTCACCTTGGGCACTAGCTGCAAGCGCGGGATCCCAGTCGCAAACGGTGCAGGCCTGCGAAATGGCCGAGCGGCCAAACTCGAGGGCGCTCTCGTAAGGATCGGCGCTGGCGATCACGTCATCCCAGTCCAGCACGTATTCGCCGAGTCCGGAGTCCCATCGGGCGGCTGACGATGAAACGTGCGCGTCGGCGAAGCTCTCGGGGGCAGGGGAGGCAAACGCGAAGAACGCCGCCCGACGGTAGCGAGAGTCTCCTGGCCACCATCCCACCTCTATCTGTTGGGCCGTCGCCGAGTTGCGCGTTATGAAGTCGGTGGACGGGGGATCGGTCGGTCTGCCCGAGAACAAGCTCACCGCAAGGTCGAAGCTTCCCCACCACGCGTTAACCGGACTGGACCTGCCGCGGTAAGGAGCGCGCAGCGCAGCGAGGACGATGGCGGCGCCGGTCGCAGCGGCGAAGTACGTGTCCACTTGCTGCGGATCATATGTGTGGTGATCGTTGTCCTCGTCGAGCGGTGTGGTCCACGCAACTTCCTGTGGGTGGAGGTTGATCAGGACGTCTCCGGCGAGCTGGTCGACCACGCCCAGCATGTCGCGGGTCACCGCTGCGACCGACCGGTTCGGGGTGAGAGGGAAACTGCGAGCGCGCCCGTCGCTGTGCTCCATCACCGCTTCGTGGGTCCTCAGATCGAGGGCCGCCACGACCGCACCCGATCGGTCGGGCGTGGGCAGCGGCGCCGTCTCCCATCCGCGAGCGGTCAGGCGCAGGGCGGCGTGTTGTAGCTGGGGCTCCGGCGGCGCCAGGGCCACCGCCAGTTTGCCGAGCAATTGGGTGTGCGCATGAAGCGTGTCGCAGGTGTCGATCCACTCGTCATAGGGCAACCCTGGCCAGGTTTTGCTCATACCTTCTCCTGTCATCAGGTTAAACGGCCTCGGGGCCCGCGATCGCTCGAGGAGTACCCTCCTCGTCGTGAGCGACTACGACGCCGTCGTCATCGGGGCAGGCCACAACGGCCTAACCGCCGCAGCCGTCATGGCCCGGGGCGGCATGCGGGTCCTGTGCCTCGAGAAGAACCATTTCATAGGCGGGATGGCCTCGACGACGGAACTCATCCGAGGGTACAGATTCGAGCTGGCGGGCTCCATCCAGTTCCCGCTCCCCAACGAGCTCTTCGAGGACCTCGGCTTCGAAGAGTGCCCGATCTACGAGCCCGAAGTGATGTCGGCGAGCGTGGGACGATCGGGAGCTCGGCCACTGATTTTGTACTCCGACGCCGAGCGGCTGCTGGCCCATCTCGGCGAGACGCTCGGTATGGACGCGCTGATGGGCATGGCTGAAGTCGTCGCCTGGGCCGACGCGCCGGCCCGTGCCATAGGGCGCTTCGAAGTCCGAAAGCCACCCAAGTCGCTGGACGAGATGTGGGCCTGTGCCAGGAACGAGGCGGAGCGCGAAGCGATCCGGATGGCCATGTTCGGGAGCGTCATGGACGTCCTCGATCGCTTCCTGCCGGCCCGCGACAAGCATTCGCCGGTCCGCAGCATGCTCGCCTTCCTCGCCGTCAATTCGACGTACAAGGGCCCAGCCACGCCGGGAAGCGCATTGTGCCTCGCCTTCGCCCTCGCCTCACCCGGAGACGCCACCATGTCGAAAGTCGAGGGCGGGCTGGGCACCATGTCCCAACACGTGCTGGGGCTCTTCGAACGACACGGCGGCACGCTCCGCCGACACACCAAGGTGTCGAAGATCCTCGTCTCCGAGAGCAAGGTCCGCGGCGTCCAGACCGCCGACGGCGAGGAGATCAGCGCGCCGATCGTCGTGTCGAACCTCGACCCCAGCGCCACCTTCTTAGGCCTGCTCGACGCGGAGGGCCTCCCCGATGCCTTTGTCCGGCGGGTGTGCGCAATCGACCACCGGGCCGCCTACTTCCAGGTCCACTTCGCCCTCGACGGGCTCCCCGAGTACATCGAGCCGTACGAGCAGTTGAACGACTCATCTTTCAGCCGGAACGTGACCTTCTTCGGGACAGCCGAGCAGATGCAGGAGGACTTCGAAGACTGCGTGGCCGGGCGCGTACCAGCAGCACCGTCGTTCAATCTTCAGATCCCGAGTATCCACGACCCCGAGCTGGCGCCATCGGGCAAACACGCAGCCAGCAGTTTCGCCTTCTACTTCCCCATCGGCTCGACGCGCGAGCAGCAGACCCGGCTGCGTGACGAGATGGCCCAACGCGTCGTTGACAAGATCGCCACTGTCGCGCCGAACTTTCCCGACATCGTCGAGCGGCAGCTGACCTACCCCGCATATACCTACGAGCTGATGTTCGGCTGCACGGGTGGCGACTTCACCCACGGGCTGCTCCAGCCCGAGTTCATGGGCCCCTTCCGTCCCGGACCGCGGGGCTGGCCGGACCTGCCCGTGCCGCTGGACGGCCTGTACCTGTGTGGGGCGGGGTGCCACGGTGGCCCGGGGATCACCTTCATCCCGGGCTACAACTGCGGCTATGCCGTGTTGGAGGCCTCCAGCTCCGCACGGTTGTAGCGGATCTGACGCTCGACGAAGCCCAGGTACATCGCCACTGAGAACGCCAGGCTGGTGAACAGGCTCATCACGAAGAAGATCCAGGGCGCTCGCATGCCCCGCCGCCGTCCGTCGACAATGCTCCACAGCGGGAAGAGGACGACGTTGACGATTATGTAGTCCTGAGCGGCCGAGTCGGACGCCCAGTTGTCAAACAGCGCCTTCGTGTAGTTCACGTAGCTGGCATGACTCCCGTACTGATGGGTGTAGCGCACGTTGAAGTACCAGCCCAGACCGAGTGACACCACGCCGAACAGGTAGAACAACCCCTCGAGTGCCGACAGGGAAGGCTTTCTGCGGTGGAAGAGGCGACGATTGACGAAGCAGGCGACGGCGGTGCTGATCACACCGAGAGCCCCGTAGTACAGCAGCTGTCTGGTCACGGTGATTCAACCTAGATGACCAGTGCGTCAGGCTCCCGCCCCGATCGACCCCACGGCCCACTCCTGGAGCAGCGGCGCAAGAAGCGGCCATCGCACGAAGATCCCGTCGCGCTGGTCTCGTTCGCTCTGCCGTTCGATCCATTCCCTGTCACCCCACGGAGGCTCGACGAGCCTGGCGTTTGGCAGTAGCTCGGCCAGTGCCTCCGAAGTGGCGCGGGTATGGAAGGCATCGCTTTCACCGCTGCGAAAGACGAGAGTGGGAACCTTGATGCTGCGGGCCAGGCCGTCCGATAGCCCGGGTACAAGCTGGTCTTGGCGGGGGCAGTAGGCCTGCATCCATCGCTCCATGGTGCCGATGAACTCCTTGCGGTCCTGAGCCAGAAACCGCGCGCCGTTCGCTGGGTTGCGTTCGAGTACTTCGGTCCACTCGGGTAAGACGGCGACAGCCTCCATCCCGTCGCTCCAGGCCGCCTGCAGGGACCCGCCGCAGTAATGGACGGCAAGGTTCATGAGCCCGAACACGCCGCCGCTGATCCACCAGATGGCCAGACCGGCCGCGGCGTCGGGATGGTTGGCGGCGGTGAGCAGCGAGACGCGTGCTCCCCCCGATCCGCCGGCGATCACGGCCGGCGTCATGTCGAGACGGGACAGGAGCCCCGCCAGCACGTCGGCCTGCATCTCGGACTCTGAGGGCCCTTCGAAGCACACGTCCGAGGCACCACAGTTGGGGCGGTCCCAGATGAGGACTCGGTTGCCTTGCTCGGCCAGCGCCTGGGCCAATTCCCGGACGCCGGGATAGTCCTTGCTGAAGCGGCCGCCGGGCGTGATCACCCAAGGCCGTCCGTCCCCGATCACTTCGTAACTGAGTGATAGCCCGTTCACGATTGCCGTGGCCACGGCCGGATCATAGTATTGACTTCGATGTCAAAAACAAGGTTTGTCGTCGACGCGGACTCCCATTGGTGTGAGCGTCCTGACCTGTTCACCAAGCTGGCCCCGGCGAAGTACAAGGACCGTGTGCCCCATGTCGAGGAGGTCGACGGCGAGCCCACCTGGGTATTCGACGGACTGGTGATGGGACGGTTCAGCGCCGGCGGGGTGATCGCGCGCGACGGGAGCAAGTCGCCCTCCGGCCCCGCGCTGGAGGAGTGGACGATCGATCAGATCCACGAGGGCGCCTACGACCCGAAGGTTCGCCTTGGTGTGCTCGACAGCTTGGGCATCGATGCCCAGGTGATATTCCCCAGCACTATCGGGCTCGGCGGCCAGGACCTCGGCCTCGTCGATGACCAAACACTGCGTCGCCTGACGATCGAGATCTACAACGACGCCCAGGCGCAGATCCAGGCCGAGTCGAACAACCGTCTACTCCCGCTTCCCGTCATGCCGGCATGGAGCATCGACGCGTGTGTCGCTGAGGCCAAGCGGGTTGCGGGTCTCGGCGCCCGCGGTGTGAACATGACCTCGGATCCCGACGATCTTGGCGCCCCCGATCTGGCCAGCCCCGAATGGGACCCATTGTGGGCGACGTGCGTCGAGCATCAGCTGCCGGTGCATTTCCACATCGGAGCCAGCGTCACCGGTATGACCTTTTACGGCAGGTACCCGTGGCCGTCACACCCCCGGAATGTGCGCCTGGCCATTGGCGGCACGTTGCTGTTCATCGGCAACGCTCGGGTCGTGACCAACCTCATCCTCTCCGGCATGTTCGACCGCCATCCGGACCTGAAGATGGTCTCGGTCGAAAGTGGCTGCGGGTGGATTCCATTCATCCTGGAGACGCTCGACTACGAGATGAGCGAGAACGCGCCTGACGAGTTGCGCCAGATGAAGAAAATGCCTTCGCAGTACTTCAAGTCCAACCTGTACGCGACGCTCTGGTTCGAAGACAACTTCAATCGGCTGAGTGACCTCATCGAGACCGTCGGCGAGGACAACATCCTGTTCGAGACCGACTTCCCCCACCCGACGTGCCTCTACCCCGA
>DATKIB010000099.1:0-4596 GCA_035509915.1 Acidimicrobiales bacterium
ATCCGCTCATCTTCCCGCCTCCACGTCCGTGACCTCGGAATGGGCTGTCCCGTCTGCAAACATCGTCGAGAGCCGGGTTCCTGGAGCCATACCAACGACCGACCTCACCAACCTTCCCCCTTGGTCGAGGGTGAGGGTATAACCACGCTCCAACTGGCGTTCGACGTCGTAGGCGCCGATGAGCCTCCGCCACGAGACGATGCGGTCTCCTTGTTCGCCAAGCCTCTCGAGCGCAGCCGGCCCCAGGCGCGACGAGCGTACGAGGATTGACGTCGAAGCAAGCTCCATGCTGCGCGGTGCATGAGTGGCAATGCGTGCCGCACGTACCTCGAGGCGCTCTGCGTGACGGTCGAGCTGGTTGCGAGCCGAGGCGCAGAGCCGTGTCCGTGCACGTTGGTCGCGCTGCGACGCATCCGCGATGGTCTCCGCTGCACGCTTCGCCACCACACCGGTCGCTCGGGTGACGGCCGACCACCACTGCGTGACACGCGCCACCAGCTCTTGCCCACACTCGGTGGGAGTGACGAACGCCCGGTTGGCGACCACGTCGGCCACTGACTGATCGCCGGTGTGGCCGATCCCGGTCCACACAGGCACAGGGGCCGACGCGATGGCCCTGGCCACGGGCTCGGAGTCGAAGGCGGCCAGGTCGGCTTTCGAACCTCCCCCTCTCACCACGACCGCCAGGTCGCACCCCTTCGCGAAGAGCGCCGAAAGAGCAGCCGCGATCTGCCTCGGTGCTCCGGAGCCCTGCACGTGCGCGCTCGCGTGCAGCACCTTGAAACCGAAGCCAGACCCGAAGATCTGCCCGGTGAAGTCTCTGTAACCCTCCGTCCCTCGGCTCGCCACCAGACCGATGCGGAGCGGAAGCTCGGGGACGGCGAGCGCTCGGTTACGGAGGAGGAGTCCCTCCGACTCGAGCGCTGCAAGAAGAGCGGCACGCCGAGCGGCCATTCGACCGAGCAGGGCGGTGACGTCGACATCGGTTGCGATGAAGTTCAGCTGCCCTCGCGGCGCGTACAGCTCGACTCGTCCCTGGAGCGTGACGACGAGCCCGGGCTCGAGCACGACACCCTGGCGCTCGAGCGAAACCTTCAGCGGAGCCCAGGTCCGCGCCCAGCAGTTGACCTTCAGCACCGGAGTGTCGCGGCTGCGGGCCAGGTCGGGGTCGACGAGCTCCAGGTAGCAGTGCCCGGTGCGGTCGGTGACGCTCTGGATCTCACCTCGGACCCACAAGGGCCGGGCCCTCGGCATAGCACGCCCTATAGCTGCCTGGACCCGCCCGTAGAGCGCGGAGATCGACAGAGCATCCGAGCGCTCGCCGGGCAGCAGGTCGGGCAGTCGCATGCTCTCACTCGCCATCGCGCCAGCCTCCCCCACACCCGCGCTGCAGGGTGTAGAGCCTCACGCCCGACACCATACCGAGCGACTGTTGACTCGGGTCCTGGCTCTTCGCATCAGACCAGGCGGGACCTGGCAGACTGGTCAGTGACGGTGAGTCGGCTGGGTGGCCGCGGCACGGGCTCGTCCAACGGGCACCGGGTCGAGGAAGGTCGGGGCTCCGCAGGGCAGGGTGCTGGCTAACGGCCAGTCGGGGTGACCCGAAGGAAAGTGCAACAGAGAGCAGACCGCCGATGGCCGGCTTCGGTCGGCACAGGCAAGGGTGAAACGGTGCGGTAAGAGCGCACCAGCGGCCGGGGTGACCCGGTCGGCTCTGTAAACCCCACCCGGAGCAAGGTCAAGCGTGGGACATGGGTGGCCCGCCCGTCCCTTGGGGCAGTCCCCAGGTAGACCGCTTAGATGGATGGCCACCGGCGCCCTCGTGGCGCTACAGAACCCCGCCTACAGGCCGACTCACCGTCACCGCTTCCTAGGGATCTATTCGAGGACGCGCTCTTTGCCAGTCCGGGCGCGCGTTCTGCGCTCGGTTGTGCCAGGAAGAGGGTGGATCTCGGGTGGAGATGGAATCCACCCTGGTGTCCACCCGTGGGCCGATGTCAGGCGGCCCCGAATCTCAGACACTGGGGTCATGACAATCACCGAATACCTCATGAACTTCGCTCTCGTAGGTCTGGTCGTCCTTCAGATCCGGGGGCACAAGATCACCGTCGCCCGCCTGCTCGTGCCGGTGGTGATGACGTTCTGGTTCGCTTCCCAGATCCTCCACGCCATCCCCACAGCCGGAAACGACGTGGTCCTCGAGGCCTCGCTTGCCCTGGCTGGTGCTGGCCTGGGCGTGGCCGCCGGGCTCGCCACGAGCATCCGACGAGTCGGTGAGGGCGCATTCGCCAAGGCGGGAGCTGTGGCGGCCGTGCTTTGGGTATTCGGCGTCGGCGCCCGAGTGGCCTTTTCGCTTTGGGTCACACACGGCGGCCAGCCGACGATCGCCCGGTTCAGTGCCCTCCACCACATCACCTCGGGACACGCGTGGGCAGCTGCCTTCATCCTCATGGCCTTCGTCGAGATTGCCAGCCGCACAGGCGTCCTGTACCTCAAGACCCTTCGTTCGGGCGCCGTCATCCCTCGCGGCGGCCTCCTGCGCCGGCCTGCGGCAGCTTGAACCAGACGGCCACCCAACTGCGACGATCGAGTGCGATCATGTCCGATATGGAGCTGGCTGCCCGGCTTCGCTCGCTGTGGGGAACCAGGACCGAACGCATGTTGACCCTGGCTCGCCTCGGGGGACTGGCGGCACTGATCTGGGCTGTGGCGAACCAGCTCGAGCGTCGGATTCCCGGCGAGCACTGGTCGGTTCCCGTGCTGACGGTGACCGTGGTGATCGGGTGGATCGGCTGGATGGCAAGCCGAAGGTTCGGCGCATCCGACCAGATCACCTGGGGTTTCCTCGCCTTGCTCGCGGCATCGGGTGGCGTCCTGGTGGCGTTCGCTCCCGAGGCAATCTGGTTCGTGGCCGTCGCCGGGCTGGGTTCGGCCATCGCCTTCGAGGCCGGTCCGGCGGTTGCCGTTGGGGGCATCGGACTAGGGGCCTTGGTGGTTTCCGTCGCGGCACTCGGCACTCCCTCGCCCAGCGAACTCATCGCCGAAGGGGCCTTTTCCGCCGCGGCTGGCCTCATGGCGGGGGCGAGCCGACGCCAGTATCTAGGCCGGACACGTCAAGCCGAACAGCTCCTGGCCGAGCGAGTGCGGGCCGACTCAGAGCGAGACCGCGCGGCGGCTTTGGCCGAGCGCAACCGGGTGGGACGAGAGATCCATGACGTTCTCGCGCACTCCCTCGGCGCCCTGTCCGTCCAGCTCGACGCCGCCGACGCCCTGTTGGAGGGTGGCACCGACCCGGAAAAGGCGCGGCAGTTGGTCCAACAGGCTCGGGGACTCGCCGTCCAGGGCCTAGAGGAGACGCGCCAAGCGGTGCATGCCCTGCGCGACGAGCCGGTGCAACTGACGGAGCAGCTCAGCTCATTGGCCGCCCGCGAAGGAGCCTCGTTGACCGTGCAAGGCGGCCAACATCATCTCGCCCCGGACGCCGGCTTGGCGCTGTACCGAGCCGCCCAAGAGGCACTCACAAATGCCCGCAAGCACGCCCCAGGAGCACCGATCACGATTCACTTGGAGTTCTCCCGTGCCGAGACGGTGCTCGTGGTGGCCAACGGCCCGAGGCCCGATGGCACTGCCACAACCCACCTGAAGGACACCGGCGGTGGGTTCGGATTGCAGGGGATGCGCGAGCGCATCGAGCTGCTGGGGGGCGAAGTCCAGGCCGCGCCGAGCGCGTCTGGCTGGAGGGTAGAGGTGGCCGTGCCGGCATGAAGATAGTGGTGGCCGATGACCAGACCGTGGTGCGTGAAGGATTGATCACACTCCTCGGGACGATGTCGGGCATCGAGGTCGTGGGTGCCGCCGCTGACGGGGAGGAGGCCGTCTCCCTCGTGGCCAACCTGGCACCCGATGTCGTTCTCATGGATCTGCGCATGCCGCGACTCGACGGGGTGGAGGCCACGAGGCGCATTCGCGCCGAACATCCCGCGACACAGGTCGTCGTCCTCACCACGTACGCCGACGACGAATCGATCGCTGGCGCTTTGCGTGCCGGTGCGATCGGGTACTTGACCAAGGACGCCGGCCGGGAGCACATCGGCCGTGCCCTCGACGCGGCCGCCTCGGGCCAGGCCGTCTTGGACGTAGAAGTCCAGGCCCGGCTCGTCGAAGTGATGTCGCTGCCGACTTCTGCAACAGAAGGCGGTCTCCTGCCCGATGGCTTGACGGTGCGCGAGGCGGAGGTGCTGAAGCTCATCGCAGCTGGCCTCTCCAACTCCGAGATCGCCGGGCAGCTCTATGTCAGCGAAGTCACGATCAAGACTCACGTCAATCACATCTTCACGAAGACGGGAAGCCGTGACCGCTCTCAAGCAATCGTTTATGCACATCGCCGAGGTCTCGCCGGGTAGCCCGACCCGATACCAATCAGATGGGTCGCAATCCCAGGGGGCCAGCCCGGGGGGCGCTCGCAACCAGGCACAATACGGCGAATCTCCAACAGGCGAACGGGCCCGGCGCTGCATGGTCTGACACGCGATACTCAGCGAACTGGAAGGAGGCAACGTGGGCTATCGAGTACGAATGATCTCGGAGATCAAGTAC